>JAIRMY010000021.1 GCA_031258335.1 Spirochaetaceae bacterium
AGTTCGGCGGAAGGCGGCTTGTCCAAAATTGCCTGCGGAATCACCTGTTTCCCGCTCTTTGCGGCTGACTTTTCGTTGATTCTCCGGCAAAGAGCGAACACTTCAGTCTTGAAAAGGTCGCCTATAGGCCCCAAAGCGCCGTTCATGTCGCCGTAAAGCGTACAGTAACCCATGGCAAGCTCGCTTTTATTACCCGTTGTAAGCAGCATGGACTGCCATTTGTTGGAAAAAGCCATCAAAAGGCTGCCCCGTATGCGGGCTTGCAGGTTTTCTTCGGCTATGTCAAACGGCTTGCCCTCGAAAAGCCCCTCCAGACTCGACAAAAACGCGGTAAACACCGGTTCTATGGGTAAAACTTCATAGCGGCAGCCGAGATTGGCAGCAAGCTCCGCCGCGTCATCCCGTGAACCCCGCGATGAAAAACGGGACGGCATACTGATTGTTACAACATTGTCCGCCCCCACCGACCTCACGGCGAGGTATGCTACAAGCGCCGAATCTATCCCGCCCGAAAGCCCCAGATGGGCGCGGGTAAAACCGCACTTCGCCATGTATTCGCGTATTCCCATCACCAGCGCGTCTTCCAGCGTGTCAAGTTCATCCGCTGCTGAGGGGGGGAAGCCTCCCCCCTGCGGCGCACCCGGGTGCGCCGCACCCCCCTCAACGGGGGGGGCGCCCCCCCGTAACGCCCCCCCCAGTTCCGCCGTTATCATGTCTTCGGAGAAGGAGGCGGCGGTTTTCACTCCGAATTCCGTGTCCAGGAAGAAAGAACGCCCGTCAAAGATGATGGAATCGTTTGCGCCTACGGCGTTTATGTAGACAAGCGGGATGCCGCCGCGCCTGCTTATACCTTCGGCAAGCGCAAGGCGGTCGCGGTGTTTACCGGCATAGTACGGCGATGCGGAAGGCACGGCAAGGAGGCTTATCCCCCTGTCCAGAAGGCGGCGTACCGGGTCCTCGGCGTACTTTGTGCCGGGTGTCTCCGTCTCGCGCCACACATCCTCACAAATGGCGATGCCTATTTTTTCACCCTTGTATTTGAAACACGGCCATTCGAGTGCCGGCTCGAAGTTACGCGCCTCGTCAAACACATCGTAGGTGGGGAGTAGCGTCTTGAACTGTTCAAAGACGAGTTCCCCGTCTAGTATCACCCCAAAAGCGTTTACCAGCGCCTTACCCTGCCGCGAAGGATTCCTGTTCACATAACCCAGCCCCACCGCTATACCGGCGGGGAGTTCCCTCTGCAAGCGCCGCAGCGTCCTGATGTTCCGCTCGACAAAACAATCCTGATCCAAGAGATCCATGGGCGGATAACCGCAGATCGCGAGTTCTGGAAACAGCGCAAGTTCCGCGCCGTGTTCATCCCGCGCCTTCCTCGCAAAGAAAAGTATCTTTTCCCTGTTACCGGAAAAATCCCCTATAGTAGAATTTATCTGTGCAGCCGATACGCGCATAACACTCACTATATTGGAAACGCCGCTCTAATTCAACCCGTCAGTCCCGTTGCCGGACGGTAAAATAATTATCCATATTTTCATTGTCCATTGTCCATTTCCCCACAGAGGGGTTGACACCCCTATTGACGCAGCAACAAAGCTGTGATAAAGTATTGTTTTCGATAGAGTTTATAAGCCGCCTGCTAAGTTTTAGCGTAAAAGCGGCGGGGCCCCGTTGGGATGAAGCCGGCGGCGGGGTCCTATCAGAATTTTGGATAAATCATGCAGTTTTTTGATACTCATGCCCATATTGGGTTAATATTTGATGAACCGATAGAACAACTGCTGGTAACGCGTGAAGCGCGGCAGGCAGGCGTCTGTAGAATTGTTTCTATATGTAACAGCCTGCATGATTTTGTAAAGGTTTACGAAAACCTCAAGCCTGCGGCAAACGTGTACCATGCCGTAGGCGTCTCTCCATCCGAAGTACAGAACCCGGGAAAAGGCTGGCAACAGACTATAGAGCAGAGTATACGCCTGCCTCGCATAATAGCGATAGGCGAGATAGGTCTGGATTACTACCACAAATTCGGCGATAGAAAATCGCAGATAGAACTGTTTATTACCCACTTGGACCTCGCCACCAAACTAAACTACCCGGTGATTATCCATAACCGCGATGCTGGCCGCGATGTGTTGGACATACTGCGCGACCGCCTGCCTCCCAAAGGCGGCGTACTCCATTGTTACTCGGAAAACGCCGAGTATGCGCGTAGAATCTTGTCCCTCGGACTCAACCTGTATTTTTCGTTTGCCGGAAACCTCACCTACCGCAATGCCCGCAACCTGCACGAAACAGTGAGCGTCCTGCCGCTAGACCGCATACTGATAGAATCGGAAAGCCCCTTCATGGTTCCCGCCGATCTGCGTGGTAAACGGAATATGCCCAAATTTTTACCGATGACAGCCCGCTGCCTCGCTGATATGCTGGGTCTAAGCCTCGAAGAAACCGCCGCCGCGCTTTGGGAGAACTCTAACCGCTTCTTTTGCCTGCCCAACGAGTAACGCGCCATCTTGTAGTGAGTGAGCAGTGAGCAGTGAGCAGTGAGCAGTGAGTGAAGCCGCTATCAGTCGCGTATGCAAACGCATTTTTCTACCTGAAGGCAGAAGCCGAAGTCCCCTTTCGGGACGCTACCGCGTAGCGGACGTAAACCCGCTGGCGGGCGCCGGCGCTCTGATTCTTCAGGCAAGGATCGATTCCAGCCGTCTGCCCGGCAAGGCCTTGCTGCCGCTGGACGGCGAACCTCTCTTACTCCGCGTGATGGAGGCGTTGAAGCATATTTCCGCGCCGCTCCATATACTCGCCTGCCCTGAAGATGACTTAGCCTCTTTCAAGCCGCTTGCCGAAAACGCGGGTTTCGAGATTTTTGCCGGCTCTAAGCACGATGTGCTGGGGCGTTTTTGTTCCGCGATAAGGCATTTTGACCTTTCGGAGGAGAGGATAATACGCGCGACCGGTGATAACCCGTTTGTTTTTTGCGACGCAGCGGAGGCAGTGTCCGCTGAGGCCGCCGCCCTGGGCGCGGCTTATGCGGGTTACACCGGCCTTCCCTACGGCGCGGGCGTGGAAGTCGTTGCGGCATCGGCGCTGCTACAGGCTGAGAGAGAGGCTGCCGCCCCCCACCACCGCGAGCACGTTTGCCCTTATATCTATGAAAACGGCGCGGCGTTTTCCCTGCACCGTCCG
>JAIRMY010000053.1 GCA_031258335.1 Spirochaetaceae bacterium
TCGGTAAATAGCGCCAGAACGATGAAACATCTATGTACAGGCCGGATGTTTCCGCATCTATCCTGCCGTCTTTGATAACGCCGACTATAGTCCCCAAAACCGGCGATGGGTGGGAAAAGGCGGCGAAAAAATCCCCGCCCCTGTTTATATGCAGGCGTACCATGTCGTCCGGGCCGCCTGTCACGTTCCATATCTGCCCACTTCTGGAAAACTTAAAATCAAAGTTCTCATCGCTCTGTATATCGCTAAACCGCGCCCCTTCAAAATTCATGATGCCGTTGAACGAACCCAGCGTATCTTTGATGTTGAGCCATGAATCAATTTCCGCAAAAGCCACGTTTACGGTTAAATCCGTGGAAAATTCCCTGTCAAAAGCCAAGCCCCAAAGCCGCGCGGACGAGCTAAGGCTGCACTGCTCCAGGTTTACGCTGAGATGCGGGATGTCGGCAAACACCCCGTCGTAGCTTACCCGCGTTTCAAGTATGTCAAGCCGCTCCGCGTCAAGGGAACCGCGTCCGCTCAACGTTATAGGCCGGCCGTTGAACGTGCCGCGTAACGAGGAAAGGTCAAATGGCACAGACCAGTTTTCCGCCGTTTTGTAGAAGCCTATGCTCCCCTTGATGAACATATTGTCCGCGCCGCTAAAAAAACGTCCGCTCTGTAGTTCGGCAAGCTCCGCCCATACGTGAACATAGTCCTCCGCGTAGCGTAGCTCGGCATCCAATGTCTCTACGCCGGCTATGTCCCGTAGTTGCATATTACCGGTGATAGACGTTTCTTCGCCGTTGAATAAGCCGCTCCATTTGCCGGAAGCGTTTCCATACAGAGCGCCGCGTCCGTCGTCAAAGTATATACGGCTGAATTCCGCGCTATCCTGATTTATCCGTCCTATGAGCTCAATTGAGGTGTTTGACGATAACAGGCTCCTTACGCTGGAAAGCTTGAAATTTTCAAGGTTGAAGTCCCACAATGCGGGCGAAACATAGCGAAAATCCGCTTCGGCTTTGACTTGGGCAAAGCCGCCGCCCAGCGGAAAGCGCGGAGCGTTTATAAACAGTAACCCGGAAAAAGCGCCGGAGGAGGCGAGGTTTACGTTAATTGATAAACCAAGCGAACTAGAGATACTGAGGTCCCTTTTATCGAGGACTATGGCGTTGAATGTATACGCGCTGTCCCCGGTCCGCAATTCCGCGTTGAACATCATATCGTTTTTGTCCGCGAAATCGCCGCGCGCCTCTATGCCCACGCCGCCGCCGTTTACCACAACGCGGCTTTCGCTCAGTTCAAAGCTGTTTTCCGTGCCCGATATGGAAAAGCTCGCCCATACATTGCTGTCTCCCTGCCAGCCGGCGATAAGGTGCGGCACATTGTACGATATATCTTTGAAGTCCGTATAGACAAAAATTTCGCTTGTTACGAGAATATTATCCAGAAAAGTCTTTGCCTGGGCGGGAAGTTCAGGGAATTCTATTGCAACCCCGGCCATTTTCGCAAGGGCGTAAAGGGAAAAAGACTCTGGCGCCAGCCGGACTTCCAAATTTTTATCGTTCAAATTGAAGGAACCATCCGCAGATATAGACGAAAACAGGGCTTCGTCGTATAGAGACGCGTTTCTGATGTGGAAGGCCGATACGAAAAAGTCGAATTCACCGTTTGTATGGGTAAGCGTGATGTCAAATGCCTGCAACTCCACGCTGTCCGCCTCATTGGACGTTCTATCGGTCGTTCTATTGGACGTTCTATCGGTCGCTCCTATGGAAAGAGTCTCAGCAAAAAATGTTATCGTGTTGCCGTAAGACGAGACAAAGAAGACGCCGTTGAGAGGACAACCCCTTTCTTTCAAGCCGGATTTTGTGAGGTTGAAATCCCGTACAACAAGGCTGCCATTGGGAAAGAGCGGTGTAAAATTTACGCCGCCCGTCCAGACGAGTTCCCCGCGGGGCAGGGAGAGGGCTAGTTTTTGGAAAAAAGCGCTTTTCGCGCCGCCCGCCGCTTCAACCTCAAAGCTACCGCTTCCTATAGGCGTGGAAGCGTCCAAGCCCCCCCGGAGCGCGGCGCGGTACGCCAGCCCCGACGTCGTGTCAAACGAGGCGTTTACATCCCCGTAAAGCCGCGCCTTAAGCCAGACATTCCATGAGTTTAACCCGGACGAAAAACGCAGGAGGCGCGAAGGCTGGAAACCGGCGAATCGCGCCTTCATATCAAAGTTCCGCGCCGTCAAATCGTAGCTTACGCGGAGGTCAAAGGGTTCCATGTCCCCTACTTTTTGCAATGCCGCCGTATCGCCGGACAAACTCAGGAGAAAATTGAGTTTTGCAAGCGTAAAATACGATGTTTCCACCGAATCAAAGCCCAGCCTTATCCCGCTTTCACCGGTTTTAACGTTGTAAACGCCCCGGATACGGCTCGAAAAGCCGGCGTTAAACTTCCATGGGCGGGCGAGCCGCGCTTTGGCGCTCGTGGAGAGCCTAAAACGCAGCGTATCGTTAAGAGTATACGCGGTCAACGCTATCCCGCCGGCTTCTACGACGCTTTCCCCCGCGGTAAAGCGGAAGATTCCGCCTGAAATTCGTACAACGAGATGTTTAGGAATCATACCGGCAATGTTTTTTATTCTTTCGAGTAGAATTTTTATGCCGCCGCCCTCTCCGCTGAACAGCGTGTCAAAATCCCGATCCAAGCCTATCTCAACCAGCGGGTCTTCGATTTTAAGTTCCCTAACGGCGTCAAGGGGCCGTCCCGTGAACAAAGCGGTAAATGAGTACCGTACCCTCAGCCGTTTTACCGAAATATTTTTAAAAATATCGCCGCCGCCGTGAAGCCGCACTCCGTTCAACTGTACGGCGCCGAATATGGAGGGACTCATAGAATCGTAACTTACAGTTTTGCCAAGCGCGGTTTCCAGTTTTTCTATGCCGGTGTCACGCAGCGCCTCCATCCGGGTTAAAAGCGCTACGGAGAGCGGCTTTAACAGCGCCGTTGTCAAAACGAGCGCCGCAAAGAGGATAATTTGTATGTCAAAGCCGCCTTTACGCTTCATTAGTTTGAGGGGTTCCACCGTCGTAGATACAGTTCCCCGTATCATTATCGGCGTTAAACCGCCATATTTGCCCTATATGCGTAATTTAACAAAGGAAAGGTCCGCAGATTACACGGATTTTCACGGGAGACTAGCAAGCCGCCGGACGGCTCATTCAAAATTACTTTCAGCAAAATGTAGAGTTTTGCAATTTTCTTTCACCGTTCTGGCGACATGGTCGTCAATACCATCTGGAATATCAACTTGTATATCCATGGTAACGGTAATCTTTGCGCCGGGAAATGCAGACAAATGTTGCAATATTTCCTCGTTGATAGTTCCGGCGCTCGATCCAAGTTTATTATGATCTATCGCCACCGTTCCATAAAAATGGGTGGGGGGCTTTTTCAGCGGCTGCGCGGGGTAAGCGGGCGTTTGCGACTCTATATCAAACGGACCATTGCCTCTTTTCTTTTCTCTGTCTCCTTTTGATGCATCCTCGTTCTGCTTTTCAACCTGCGTTTTTGCAACCGCAAGATCTACGAGATAACCATCCGGGGAAATATTCAAAAAGCCTCTATCCCCAAGTACCAACCCCCTGTATATTCCTGTCTCACCGCTATCCTCAGCATAACCGAAAAAATCGCCGGATATTATACCGGACTGTAATGCAGAATGAAGTACTTGTTGGTTTTTAAGCCGGTGCAAATAGACATATCGGGTATAATCTTCCCATAACTCTCTTATTGAAAGCGCATCTTTCCCTTTCCATAAGTT
>JAIRMY010000114.1 GCA_031258335.1 Spirochaetaceae bacterium
CATTGGGTAGATTGATTACAGTCGGCGTGTTTTTACGCCGGTTAATTTTTCATTTTTTCATAGGATAGTATAGATGGCTCATTGTGTGTCCGCCGAGGCGGAAAAGATACTTGATAAAGAATTCCCTGTTCTGGACAAGGGCTTCATACGGCTGGTTGATTACCTCGGCTCAGACGAGCGGGTTGTCCAGTCGGCGCGGGTTTCTTATGGCGAGGGGACAAAGAGTTACCGGGAGGATGCGGGGCTCATAGATTACCTGCTGCGAAACCGGCATACAAGCCCGTTTGAACAGGTTGTACTCACGTTTCATGTAAAGATGCCGATTTTTGTCGCCCGCCAGTGGGTACGCCACAGGACGGCAAGGCTGAACGAGATTTCCGGGCGGTATTCCGTGATGAAGGACGATTTCTATGTCCCCGAAGCCGGCGACATCGCGCTTCAGAGCGGCGATAACAAGCAGGCTCGCGGCGAGGCGCTTCCGCCTGACAAGGCGGAAGGATTTAGGGCGGCTTTCGAGGCGGGGCAGCGCTCGTCTTACGGGGAGTACGTCAGGCTGATAGATTCCGGACTTGCCCGTGAGCTTGCGCGGATTAACCTCCCCTTATCGTTGTACACGGAGATTTACTGGCAGATAGACCTTCATAACCTGTTCCACTTCCTTGAACTCAGGCTTGGCGCTCACGCGCAAAAAGAGATACGCCTGTACGCGCAGACGCTGCTCGATATAAGCCGCAAGGTTGCGCCTCGTTGCTGCGAATCATTCGAGCGCCACGTACTTGGGGCGGCGGTTTTTTCAAAGGATGAGTTTCTGGAAATTAAGCGGCGGCTGCGCGGAGAGTCCGGCATACTGGAGGGGAGCGCCCTCGCGCGTCTTGAAGAAAAGCTAAAATGACGGAAAAAACATTCCCGCTTTCCCACGGGGCGCTCAAGGCGGCGGCTGCGGACTTTTCCACGCCGTTCTACCTGTACGATGAGCGGGCGATACGCGAAAACGCCCGCCGCATAAACGACGCGTTCTCCGTTTTCCCCGGCTACATAAACCATTTTGCGGTCAAGGCCATGCCTAACCCTGCCATGCTCCGCATACTCCGCGAAGAAGGTTTTGGGGCGGATTGTTCCAGCCTGCCGGAGTTGCTGCTTGCCGAGATGTCCGGCATAGACGGAGAGGCGATCATGTTTACATCCAACGATACGCCCTCCGCCGAGTACCGTAAGGCGCGGGAACTCGGCGCGGTCATCAACCTTGATGATTTTACCCACATAGAATTCCTTGAAAAGACAGCCGGATTGCCGGAAATACTCTCTATACGGTACAACCCCGGACCGCTCAAGCTGGGAAACACGATTATAGGCAATCCTGTCGAGGCAAAATACGGTTTTACCCGTGAACAGACGCTCGAAGGCTTTGCTTTGTTGAAAAAAAGGGGGGTAAAACGTTTTGCCCTGCATACTATGGTCGCGTCCAACGAGCTAAAAACCTCTTACCATATAGAAACCGGTATCTTTCTCTTTGAATTAGCGGTCGAAATCAGGCAAAAGACAGGAATTTCTGTTGAATTCGTCAATCTCGGAGGCGGCGTAGGCATACCGTACAGGACTGAGGATACCGCGGTGGATTACCGGGAGCTTGCCGCCGGCCTGAAAGAAGCCTTCGATGACATCATGGTTCCGGCGGGACTCGGAAAAACAGGCATACATACCGAGTGGGGGCGTGCGGTAACCGGCCCTTACGGCTGGCTTGTAACGCGGGCGATACACCGGAAGGAGATATACCGCAAGTATATATGCGTTGACGCATCTATGGCAGACTTGATGAGGCCAGCCATATACGGCGCTTACCATCACATCACCGTATCCGGCAAGGAGGCGTCTCCTCTCACCGAGATTTACGATGTAGCGGGCAGCCTATGCGAAAATTTCGACAAATTTGCCGTGCAGAGGCCGCTTCCGGCCATAGAGGCGGACGAAGAATCAGGCGATTTACTAATAGTACACGATGCCGGCGCTCACGGCAGGGCTATGGGATTCAACTACAACGGTAAACTCCGTTGCGCCGAAGTCCTGCTCCGCGCCGATGGCGCTCTCGCCCTGATCCGACGCCGCGAAACCACGGAAGACCTGTTCGCCACGCTCCGCTTTTAAACCCGCTGGCGGGCGAGGATACCCGTTTGACCTTTTTGGGTATCACAGTTTCGCTATTTCCTCAACGGAAAGCCCGGTTCCCCGGGCTATCTGTTCAGCCGGTATCCCCATTTTCTTGAAATTCCGAGCAATTTCCATGCGGCTTTTCGCCTCACCCCGTGTCTCGCCGTCATGGATGGCGGCAGACAGCAGTGTCGCGTGGTCGTGCCGCGCCTTCTCACGG
Organism: Spirochaetaceae bacterium; assembly: GCA_031258335.1. Taxonomy (GTDB): domain Bacteria; phylum Spirochaetota; class Spirochaetia; order Treponematales; family Breznakiellaceae; genus JAIRMY01. The sequence goes on from JAIRMY010000114.1 coordinate 2,366, forward strand.
TACTCCATTCGCGCCCTCACTTCAGGGTCTTCGCTAATCCGGTATAACATCTTTACCGCCCCCCGTATGTCTGCGTTCCTCTCCGCTATCATATCAAAATCCTCCTTGCTCTTGCACTTCAGAAACCGCATCCAGTCCCATGCCGCGCTCCCGTCACTATTCGCGGGAACTTTCGGCAACTCTATCGTGTATATCTCCTCCGGCATTTCTTCAA
>JAIRMY010000217.1 GCA_031258335.1 Spirochaetaceae bacterium
CGCTTGCCCCGCCTCCTCCTTCGAGATACCCGCGGTAAGCGAAGTTACGCGGCCCTCGACGCGGCATCTTTCACCACTGTTATCCAGCGTATGCGCCTTAACAAATACCGGGAAATCACCGGCGGTTAATTCGCATACCTTTTCGTAGTCTAGATACCCCCGTAAATTCGTGTAGATACTCGTCCCGTCAATATAGACATTGCTGTCATCCTTGGGCGGCCATGCCGTTGGGTAGTTGAACAGTACGCTCTTTTTGCCGGAACGGGTAAACGCCTCCCAAATAGTCTCCGCCTCCAAGAGACCTGAGTTAAACCCGTACTCAAAAAAATCCAGTTCGTTACCAGACGTGTGGTTCCAAAAACAGGTTATGCCGTGGGTATTCGGCCACGCGCCGGTCGCCTGTGTCGCCCAATTCGGCGGGGTAATAGTAGGCAGCGCACCCTGCATCGAAAGCCCCTCGGCGCTCACGCCGTTTTCGATAAACCGTTTGATATTCGGCAGCCTGCCTTCGGATATATACCGCTCTATAAGCCGCGGGTCTGCGCCATCCAAACCAATTAACATGACGCGCCTTGCCTTTTCGCCGCGTGTTCCCATATTTCTGCTCCTTACACTGTATTTTGCAAACCATATTAAGTATATGTTTTAACTAAGAAACAGTGTAAACCCCTCCGCCCCAAGAGTCAACCGGCTAGCCGCTACCCCCACTCATCTCCACCGCCGCCCCGCTTCCGGGACACTCGACATATTCACTGTTCATTGCCGCCATGCTATAATTCCCGTGATGAATTATTTTGATCTACCTGTGTATAAGCACAAAGACCTGATTCTCGCGGCGCTGGCGGAGAATCAGGTTGCCGTCGTGGAAAGCCCCGCGGGTTCGGGGAAGACTACCCAGCTTCCTGTGATACTCCATCACGCCGGGTTCGCAAAGAACGGCATGATAGGGGTTACCCAGCCGCGCCGCATCGCCGCGCTGTCGGTCAGCGAGTATATAGCCCGCGAATTAGGCGAGAGTATACCCGGCCTCATCGGTTACAAAATGCGTTTTGCCGACATGACCGTACCAAAAACAAAGATAAAAATTATGACGGACGGGATTCTGCTTCAAGAGATGAAGCTTGACCCCTGGCTTTCAAAGTACGACTGCATCATAGTGGACGAGGCTCACGAGCGAAGCCTTACTATAGATTTTATTCTGGGACTGCTGAAACGTATACTCGAGGAAAGGCACGACTTCAAGGTGATAGTCTCCTCGGCGACGATAAACGCCGAGGTTTTTTCCGCGTACTTCGGCAATTGCCCTGTGGTAAAAATTGACGCGACAACCTACCCGGTAACGCTGATCTACGACCCGCCCGAAGCGGCGCGGGACCAGACCGGGCTTGCCGCCTCCGAACTCCTCCTAAACAAGATAACGCTGATAGTGGAGCGCATCATAAGCGAAAGGCGCCAGGGGGACATACTGGTATTTCTCCCCGGCGAAAAGATGATAAAAGACTGCATAGCCCGTCTTGCTTCCGGCTCTGTGGGTCGGAAACTGCATCTTATCCCGCTGTACGGCAGGCTAGGCAAGGACGAGCAGGAGCGCGTGTTCGACAAGGCGCCGTGGGGGAAGACAAAGGTTGTCGCCGCCACCAACATAGCCGAAACATCGGTTACTATAGACGGTATTACCGCGGTAATAGATTCAGGGCTTTCAAAAACAAATTTCTACAACCCTAAAACCTTTACGTCAAGCCTCGTCGAAGGGCCTATCTCAAAGGCATCGTGTAACCAGAGGAAGGGCAGGGCGGGGCGTACACGCGAGGGGAGTTGTTACAGGCTGTACTCGAGGCGAGACTTTGAGAGCCGCCCCTTGTTTACCACAGAGGAAATTTACCGCACCGACCTTTCGGAGGTTGTGCTGCGTATGGCGGAACTTGGGATTACCTCGTTTGAGGAGTTTGACTTCATCTCTACGCCGGGCCGCGAGGGTATACGTTCCGCCGTCGAGACCCTGAATCTGCTTGGTGCGCTTGAACGCGACAATTCACTGTCAAAAATAGGCAAGATGATGACGGAGTTCCCGCTTTCACCCCGCCAGTCGCGGATCATAGTCGAGGCCATCCTCTACTACCCCGATGTTACCGGGGAAACGATAATCGCGGCGGCCTTTCTCTCCACGCAGAGCCCTTACGCTCTGCCTCCGGGTGAGGAGATAGACGCACGGCGGGCGCACCACCGCTTCCGCGACAGTTCAGGCGACTTTGTCTCTTACCTCAAACTGTTCCGCGAGTACGGTGAGGCGGCGGACAAGGCGCGATTTTGCGAAAGAAGCTACCTTGACGAACGGGCGATGGCGGAAATCGCCAATGTCGCGGCGCAGCTTGAGCTCATCGTGTCGGATATGGGAGTGCCTATACTATCGGGCGGCACTATAGAGGACTACCTTTGCGCCGTTGCCCGCGGACTCATACAGTTTGTCTGTGTAAGACAGGGACGCGATGTTTACCGCAGCCTCACCGCCGACCGTATACTGATACACCCCGGTTCTGTGATGTTCAAGATGGACCCGCATTACATAGTGGCGGGCGAGATTATCCGCACCGCCCGTATGTACGCAAGCTCCGTTTCACCGTTGTCCTCCGAAATTCTCGAACGTCTGGACGGCGGACTCCTAAACTGGCTCGGTTTTGCAAAGGAACCTGCGGGCAAGGGCTTGAAGGCGGGCGGCAAATCGCGAGAGGCGGCGCATGACTTTACAAACAGCATCAAAATCTCAAATGAAGTATTTGAAATCGAAAATACGAAGGGCAAAAAGCGGGTAATCCTGCCCTGGGAGAGGCTGTCCCGGATAAAGGACGACGCCGCCCGCCTCGCATCCTCACCGTCAGGCGACGCCCTGTTCAAAGGGTTAAAAGGCTGCGTTACCGTTGACGGCAAATACAGGCTGCTCGAAGGGGAAAAACTATCGCTGATACTCCGCCTCTCCGGCTCGCTCGAAGTAGACGGCGCGTTAAAAAGAACATGGCTGGTGAAAAAAGAATTCTCGTCCGCTCAAGACCTCCCCGCCCTGCTTGAAGTCCTACCGTTGATACTCGTCCCCGCGCTATGGAAAAACGGGAAAAAAGAGCTGGGTTTCATCTGCCTCGTAAGCAATGGGGCGGGGACTTACCGCGTAACCTGCTCGCGGGGTTTTCACACGGCGTTGAACGAAAGCCTTTCTTCGGTAGAAAGCCTGATAGACGACCTTGACGAAAACGTAAGCATAGAGGACAAGGACATAGTAAACCGGACATTCAGGCGGCTGTCGGACTATCTAAGTTAATGATAATGAGCGGGGCTTTGCGAGTCTGCCGGGAGAACGGGGCGAATTGACAATTACGTAAAGCCTTGTAATAACAAAGCCATGATAATCCGGTCGCTAACCCGGATAATAATAAAAAGAGTAAATTTTTATGATCAATAAGAGTTTCCCAAAGAGTTTCCCAATTTGCCGGACTATAGAGGCTTTCAAACAGGGCTTTTCCTGGGTCGGCCTCTGGGCATCTTGGGTCTCTGCTCTGCCGGATTTTTCTTAGGCCGCCCCCTTTTCTTTGTGGCAGGCTTTGGAGCAGGTACGGATAGACCAAGCGCTTCAAGTTCATCGAAGACGTAGTTCAGGGTGTGAACCCAGTATGCATCATCGCTTGAAGGAGGCTCCGGGGCGTCTTTCATCCGCCATGCGGAGGACAGGTCATCCATCAGTTCCCCGTATG
>JAIRMY010000233.1 GCA_031258335.1 Spirochaetaceae bacterium
CAGTGCGGGAACGAAAGAGGTTAAAGTGCTGGAATATCATCCCTATGTCCTCCCGATTTCCGCGCAGTTCTTTTCCCCTGAGTTTGGTAATATCACGCCCTTTAATCAGGACTTCGCCCTGATCCGGTTGCTCAAGCAGGTTGATACAGCGGACGAGGGTACTCTTTCCGGCGCCGGAAAATCCTATGACGCCGAAAATTTCCCCCGCTTCCACCGTCAGGGAAACATTCTTTACCGCATGAACCTCACACTTTCCCCGAAAGGTTTTTGAAATACCGCGCAGTTCTATCATTAGAAAGCCGGTTAGAAAGCCGGAATGAGGGCGCCTTTGTACGTCTTTAGAATCACTTGGCGTACCGGTTCGGTATGGAGTACCTCCACAATTTTTAGGTAGAGCGGGTTGTCCTTGTCCGCGGTGCGGGCGGCGACGAGGTTGATGTACGGATTTTGGCTTCCTTCCGCCTGCCGCTCCAGGGCAAGGCTGTCCCGTTCGGGATTGAGCCCCGCGTCAACCGCGTGCCCGCCATTTATCACCGAGGCGGTTACATCGTCCAGAAGGCGCGGGGTTTGCGCCGCTTCCACTTCGATAAACTGAATATTACGCGGGTTGGCGGTAATATCGCTCAAGTTCGGGGTGGGACCGGCGGATTCGGGGATAGTGATGAGACCAGCCTTTTCCAGTACCCGCAGGGCGCGTCCGCCGTTTACCGTGTCATTGGGGATGGCTATCTTGTCGCCGTTTTTGATCTCAGCCACCGATTTTATCTTCCGCGAGTAGAGTCCCAGAGGCGCGAGTACGGTCTCTCCTATAGGCGAAAGCTTGTACCCCTTGGTCTTTATCTCGTTGTTGAGGTACGCATAGTGCTGGAACGAATTGAGGTCTATTTCCCCGTCCTCCAGAGCGCGATTCGGCTGTACATACTCGGAAAAACGCACAAGTTCTATGCGCACCCCCTCCTTTGCCAGCTCCTCTATCACCGGATTCCAATAGTCATTGTACTCTCCGACCACGCCGATTTTTACCACTGTTTCCGTAACGCCCTTCTCTCTGCTTGGACCGGCAAACAATACCGTGCTTACCACCAGCAAAAATGCCGGAATGATAATTCTTTTCATAAAATGCTCCTTAGCCGTTATTACATATAAATCCTACTTGATTTATATGTTATCAGTGTAAGGCGGCGGGAATACTGTGTCAAGGGGGAAAACGGCGGTGTTCCGGTAAACATTAACCCGCTTTTCATCGTCTTCTATCGGTAATTCAATATGCTTTACTTTGATGCCAGGTTTGTAAAAAATTTTCGTTACCGTTTCATCAGAGACTTTGCCCGCTTCCCTTAACAGGGGTTTTGATGTTATAATTATCCTATAGCTATGGCTCCAAAAATTATAGTAATACTCAATCCCATTGCGGGTAAAGGCAAGGCAACCAAGTCGAGGCCGCTGATTGACGCATTCTTGAAAGAGAGGGGGCTGGATTACGAACTTTTTCTGACAGAGCGCGCTGGCCACGCCATGGAAATCGCGCAAAACTGTCGGCTGAAAGAAGACACCATAGTAACGGCGGCGGGCGGGGATGGCACCGCCAACGAGGTTGCCAACGGGCTGTTGCGGCGGGGAACACCCTCGCCTCCCGTCATGGCGGTACTCCCTGTAGGCCGGGGCAATGATTTTTCCTACAACGCGGGAGTCGGCGGCGATTTGACGGACGCGCTTGTCAAGCTTGCCGAAGGAAGACATTACCCGCTGGACGCCGGCGTGGTACGTGGCGGATTCTTCCCCGACGGGCGCTACTTTGTAAACGGGCTGGGAATAGGCTTTGACTGCAAAGTGGGGTTCGAGGCTGCCAAACTCAGGATAAAGAGCGGGCTGACATACGCCATCGGCGCTCTCATCACATTGTTAAAGTACGAGGACTCGCCCGTTCTGGAAGTCGAATATGACGGCAAAAAACTTGAACTATCCGCCGCGATAGTTTCTATAATGAATGGAGTCCGCATGGGCGGTGTTTTCATGATGGGACCCTCCGCGCTCATAGACGATGGCGTTTTTGATATTTGCATGGTGCGGGATCCGCGCCGGCGCGCGAGGCTTCTCAAAATTATATTTAGCTATACAAAGGGCGGACAAGAGGCTTTCGAGGAAACCGTGATAGACAGGGGGCGCGAATTCCTGCTGAAAGCGGTAAGCGGAGGCATGGCGGCGCACTGCGATGGCGAGACCGTCTGTACCCAGGGTACGGAACTGACGGTGAAATGCATACCCTCCGCCCTCCGGCTCATACGGTAGGTGATGTTTTGGGTAGTTTACGCCGCGCCTTGATAACTCCCCTGCTCAAAACAGCGCTAAACCTTATATGCAGTGTTGACGCTTCGGAATACCGCGCTTTTTTTGATAGAATAAAAAAAGAAAATTTTAAAAACCCTTTTATCATCGCGTTGAACCACATAAATTTTTTAGAAGTGCCCATGCTGGTAACCAACGCCCACCCCGCCCCCGTTACCGGTCTCGTTCAGGCAAAGGCATGGAAAAACCGCCTCATGGGTTTTTTGTTCGACTCCTATGACGCGATACCGATTAACCGCGAAGGTTCTTATCTGCAAACTTTCCGCAAAGTACACGAGGCGATAAAAAAAGGCTTCTTTGTCTGCATCGCGCCGGAAGGCACGCGGAGCGGGGATGGCGTTCTACGCAAGGCCAAGGGCGGCATCGTTCAGCTTTCGTTGATAACCGGCGCTCCTATACTGCCTATCGCTCATTTTGGCGGGCAGAATTTCTGGCATAACATAAAGCGGTTTAAGCGTACCCCGTTTAAGTTCCGCATAGGCCGTCCCTTCCGCTTCAAGATACAGGGGCCGCCGGCAAAGGAAGAGTATCCCGCCATACTTGAGGAAGTGATGGCGCAGATAGCCCTCCTTTTGCCCGAAGAACTTCGCGGGGAGTACGCGGACTCGGTAAACAAGGATAGCCGGTATCTGGAATTTTTCGATATATGAGGTTAGGAATATGACTCGAATTCTTGTGTACGGTTCGCTGAATATAGACATGGTTTTTGCCGTTGACCACATAGTTTTGCCGGGTGAAACGGTTTCAAGCTCAAGTTTTACGAGGAATGCCGGCGGCAAGGGGGCGAATCAGGCGGCGGCGTTGGGAAAAGCTGGCATGAACGTATTCCTTGCGGGAAAGATAGGCGCAGACGGCAAATTCATCTTGCCGCTGCTGGGGTCCTATGGCGTTGACACCGGCAATGTCGCCGTGTACGAAGGCGCTACGGGTAACGCGCTGATACAGGTTGACAGAAACGGTCAGAATTCCATAGTGCTCTACCCGGGCGGCAACGGGGATATAAGCGTTTCAGAGGTAGAAAGAGTCATCTCAGCGTTTGGCGCGGGCGATTTTCTTGTCGCGCAGAACGAAATCGCCCATACAGGCGAAATCATAAACGCGGCAAAGAAACGCGGCCTAAAGGTACACTTTAACCCATCGCCTTACGATGAAAAGGTAGAAGCTCTGCCGCTTGATAACGTGGACTGTTTCTTTGTCAACGAGTTGGAGGGGGCTGCCCTCGCCGGACTGCCCAAAGACGCCCCGCCCGCCGCCGCGCTGGACAAACTTGTTAAACGTTTTCCAAAGGCGGAAATCATACTCACCGCGGGCAAAAACGGTGCTTACTACGGGCAGGCCGAGACGCGGGAGTACGCCGCCATCGTGGACGCCCCTGTCGTGGACACGACAGGGGCGGGCGACACGTTCACCGGCTATTTCCTTGCCGCTCTGGTGAAAGGCATGACCGTACGCGCCGCGCTCGAAACCGCCTCGAAAGCCTCGTCCATCACCGTATCCCGCAGAGGCGCCATGGAATCCGTCCCGTTCGCCGTGGAAGTTTTTGGCAGCCGCCTCTTTCACGTTGAAGGCGGAAACTAAGTATTAATCGCCGCAGCTTTTCATATTAAATATAGGTTTTATTATTTTTTCTATTTTTATATAGTCGGTATACATTGAAAGTATATTTATTATTTCATCCTTATCTTTATAAGCCATTGGAGCCTCATCTACTATACTTTTATCTATTCTAGGACAATAAACTCCTGCTTCTCTCATAGTTTGTTTAAACTCGTTTATTGTTATCTTAGCTTTAGCCGTCGTCCTGGATAGAACCCGTCCCGCTCCGTGAGGCAGACTATTATTCCATTCAGTATTAGATCCTACGACTTTAACTATTAAGCTTCCATCTCTCATATTCATCGGTATTATACACCGTTCACCGATAGAAGCCCTGATTGCGCCTTTACGCACGGTCATATCTTCTGTATCAATATAATTATGAGTAGTGAAGATATTATCTTTCTCTATTATCGATATATTGCCATCAAACATTTTAGTTAAAGCATCCATGATATTCTTTGAAATTTGAATATGATTCTCGCTGGCTACTTTACGCGCGGTGTTCATATCTTTAAGGTAGCTGTCAGCATCGCTGTCTTCAAGCCAGCACAAACCTTTAAATGAATGCCTAGCTTGTTTGATAGCTATGTTCTGCCAGTAAGTTGCAACCATTAAACCAAAATGTCTGGAACCTGTATGGATAGTAAGATAGTAAGTATCTTCTTCATCTTCATCTTTATTAATCTCTATGAAATGGTTTCCACCGCCTAGTGATCCTATACAGTTCTTTATCTGTCTGGCTTTAACGTTATGAGTTTTAATATATTCATTATAATCCATTACTAATTCTGATAAGTAGTTTTCAGTATTCTCCTCCGCCTTTACAGAGAATCCCATAGGAACTATTTTTTGTATTTCGTATGATATTCCCCTAAAGTCTAAGTTATGCTGTGTTTTAAATTTATATGCGGATACTGAACATCCAATATCAACTCCAACTAAATTAGGACATACCTTCTTATGCTTCAATGTTTGGGTGTAACCTATGACACAGCCGGCTCCAGCATGATAGTCAGCTTGCACAACAATTGATTCATCCTCAACAAAAGGAGAATTAACCAACTGTTGAATTTGTGAATAAGACTTGTCATCTGGATACGTATTTGATTGTATTATAGCTTTATTATATTCACCTTCGATTGTGTACATAAGACCGTTTCCTCCTATTTATACGCCCCTACAGCACAAGGAGTCTTTCGTTATGAAAACTATAACGGAAATTATAGCAGAGCGTAAGGGATTGGAGGGGCGCGTCCTCGTTGCCCATGAGAGTGTCTTGTTAAGTGATGTAAGTGATGCTGTTGCAAGGCGGCAGCGAACAGTGAGCCGCCCGACGGCCGGGAGTCTGCCGGGAAATTGATGTCTACAAGACTAGCCGTTGCATCCATTTTGATAGTGTAGCGCGGGGCGGCGGGGGGTTGTCAAGGCGCCGCAAGGCGGCTGGCGAGTCTGCCGGGGGATTCAACTTTACGAAACTACGGAACCCCGAGCCGCTGGGCGGCGAAGCGTAAACAGCCTGTTATGTGCAGTGGGCAGTACTTCACACTTTATTTTATTAGTTTTTTGGTTAATATATCCTGTACATTTCTTCTTCCGTCTATTACGGTTATTATATTTACATCATTATTTTCTATCTTGTATATTATTCTCCAGGGTGCTTCTATTAATTCTCTATATTCCTTTATATTTTTATCCAACAATTCTGGAACTCTTCTTCCTCTTTCCGGAAATTGTTTTAATGAATTAATTGCTTTCTGTAATTTATCCAATATTTTTAACGCTATTGGCACATTATCATTTGCGATATATGAAATAATATCATCAAGATCGTCTTCCGCCGTCCGAGTAACAGCAACTGAATATTCCTTTAATTTTTCAGCCATTATTGGTTGTTTTTTTCCTCAAATTTGAGAAAACCTCATCAACGGGCTTTGTCCTTCCATTTTTAATATCATTTTCACCCATTTTAATAATGTTTAATAATGCAAAGGCGTCTTGTGTCTTTTGATATGTTTCTATATCCACCAGAACAGCCTTTGCCTCGCCATTTTGGGTTATAACTATCGGATTCTTACGTTCATTCACGTATTTCATCATTTCCGCCGCATTTGTTTTTATATAAGAAATGGGTTTTATGTCCTCTTTTAAGTTTATTGCCATATTTTCCTCCAGTATTTTAATGATACATTATACAGACTGTTTTGTCACAAATTTTAGGCACATTTCGCATATCCGCCTATATCAGCCGCGTATGCCAGACGCTCCTTTCACTCTGAACGCAGAAGCCGAAATCAGCGTTCGGGCGGGCTAGCGCGGAGCGCCTTTACACCCGCTGGCGGGTAGTTTTGCTATTATGGGGGCCATGGCTCGCAAACGTACAGTCCGCCCCCCACCGTAGGCGCGGTAACGCTGTCCATCATCGGAAAACGCCGACTCCTTTTCACCCGGAAAAGGCGAAAAGCGTTTTTGCGTCCATTCCAGCGAGGGGTCTTTTAGGCTTAACGAGGCGCGTTTCGGGTTAAAGTATACAAACGATTCGTGGACGCCGCGCTCGGAAAGCGGCGCTTCATCGGTGCTTTGCAGGTAACGTATTATTCCCCGTGAAAAATCTATAGATTGTATGATCGCAGAGTGCGCCATGGAACCATCGGCGGCGCGGAACAGTAAAATATCGGCTGGCTTTAGGTTTTTTATCGTGTCGTCAACGGCTATGATCTCACGGCTCTGCGAATTGTAGAAGGCGGTTCCGGCAAAGTATGAAGGGTCTCCGCCGCGCGGCACACCCAGCGCCCGCCGTAGGCTCATGCCGAGATTCACGCCAGACTCTTTCGCTATGTACGAAAGCGTGTGCCAGACAAAAGCGGAACAGTCCATACCCGTCCATGCTATGCAGTAAAGGTAGTTGTATATGTCCTCTGGCTCCGCGCCCGTACCCTCCACAAGCACGTAGGGGCGGTGCGGCAATCCGTGGTAGGAACCGGCCTTCATCCTTGCTATATCAAAAATATCCTGAGATAGCGACCATTTACGCCCGGCTATATCGAAAATTATCACCTGTTCCCTGCCGTTTTTCAGCGCTTCTATGTAACGTCCAAAGTCTTTTGTGCCAAAGGCGTTGATGATCACAGGCCAGAGCGAGGACGAGTCTGATTTTCCCTTGCCCAAAAATTCCCAGCCTCCTTCGACAAGGCTGTCGCGTTCATGGTTTTGGGCAAAAGGCATACGGAGGTTTATCACCCTGCCGTCAATAATCACCGTTTTGAAACAGAGTCGGTACGCCTGTTCGATTACCGCCTCGACACCCCTGCCCCAAATCTGGACAGGATTCGAAAAAGCGGCAAGCAGCGCCGTTTCCTCCTCACGGGGCAAACCCTGCGCGGGGGCAAATGCTACGGCGTAAGCAAACATCGCAACGATAATTTTATACCGCATAGTTAAATATAGCGTGATGCTGTGAGTCGGGAAAGCTGTGAAAACTTGATGCGGAGCGCGATTACCAGCGGTATCAGCGCCCCCACGAAAGCCAGCGGGCTTGCAAAACAGAGGCCTGTGTACCCGAAAAACGATGTGAGTATCAACGCGGCAAACCCGCGCGAAAGGAGTTCCATCACGCCGGCAATCGTGGGGACAAGGCTGTCGCCCAGCCCCTGAATAGTCTGCCTTATGCAGAACAACAGCGCGAGCAGCGGAAAGAACACTCCTATTATCTTTAGATACCTGTGCGCAAGGCGTATGGCTTCCTGTTCGCCCTTGAGAAAAACAGCCGCTATATCGCTGCCAAAGATGAAGAACACTGCGCCCATGACGGCGCTGAAGCCGAGCGCGATCACAAGACCCTGCGCCACCCCTTTCTTTATCCTGTCGTACTTCTTTGCCCCGAAATTTTGCGCGGCAAAGGTCGTCATCGCCTGCCCGTAGGAACTGAGTGGCATGGTCGCCAACTGGTCTATCTTTTGCCCCGTGGTAAACGCCGCCACCGCCGCGTAGCCCAGCCCGTTCAGCGCGAAGGTAACCGCCACAGCCCCTATCGCTATGATGCTCCACTGAAAGCCTACGGGCAGTGCTATCTTTATGTGCCGCAGGACTTCAGCCCTGTCCACCCTGAAATCATCCCCTGTAAGCGCAAACAGCGGGAAACGTTTCTTTATCACGGGGATACAGGCGACGCCTGAAAAAAACTGGGCTATCACCGTAGCTATGGCCGCCCCTATGACCCCGCTTTTAAACACGAGGATGAAGATATAATCCAGAATTATGTTTATCACGCAGGCGAGCACGAGGAAGTAGAGCGGTGTTTTGCTGTCCCCGGCGGCGCGCATCATGTTGGAAAGCAGGTTGAACAGCGTCAAGGCCGGCATCCCCCAGAGTATTACGACAAAGTACCGGTAGGCATCCTCGTACACCTCTGCCGGCGTGTTTAACAGGGAGAGCAGCGGGCGTAGCGTCCCTATGCTCAAAGCCATCAACAGCACGGTAACCGCGCCGCTGATTACGACGCTTGCCGCAAAACTCTTTTTAACGCCGTCTTCGTCCTCCGCGCCGTAACGCTGGGAGGTGATTATTGCCGCGCCGGACGTAACGCCCATGATGAAGCCGAGTATGAGGAAGGCTATGCTGCCGGTGCATCCTATGGCGGCAAGCGCCTCCATCCCTATAGTCCGCGCCACTATGAACGAGTCCGCCATATTGTAAAGCTGCTGAAACAGATTCCCTATTACAAGCGGTATAGCAAAGGCAATTATCAGGGCGCCAGGCGGCCCCACAGTCAGATTTTTTGTCATATTTTAAGCCGCCCGCGGTCATCCCGCAGGGCGCAAACATCCTTCTTGCCGGCGGAGAGACTTGAACTCTCACGAAGTTGCCCTCAGCAGATTTTGAGTCTGCCGTGTCTGCCATTCCACCACGCCGGCCTTCCATCATCCTACCACACCCAGCCGGCGGGTTTCAAGGCGACAGCGGGTTGACAGACGATTTGTGTTGGTACACAATACGGAGAGGGGCTGATAGAATGGATTTAACGCCGGTACTCATATCTTGTAAAACCGCCGCGGTGTCAATCGCGGTAACATTTTTTATCGGGCTTTTGGCGGCGGTCTGGGTCGCCGGGATACGGAACCGGTTTTTGAAGATGGCGCTGGACGGCGTTTTGACGTTGCCTCTTGTGTTGCCTCCGACAGTTGCGGGATTTTTTTTGCTGTTCATTTTCGGCCTGCGCGGACCTATAGGCAGATTCTTTGTATACTTTTTCGGCGTAAAGATAGCGTTTTCGTGGGGCGCCACCGTGCTAGCGGCGGCGGTAATATCGTTTCCGCTGATGTACCGCTCGGCGCGTGGCGCTCTGGAACAGGTTGAACCGGAACTCGTCTACGCCGCGCGGACGCTTGGCATGAGCGAGCTAAGGATTTTTTGGCGGGTAAGCCTGCCTGCCGCGCTGCCCGGCATATCAGGCGGAGCGGTTTTGGCTTTTGCCCGCGGACTGGGCGAGTTTGGCGCGACCGCGATGATTGCCGGAAACATAGCGGGAAGGACACGCACGCTGCCCCTGGCGATATACTCTGAAACGGCGGCGGGAAACATGGATGCAGCCGGCTCTTATGTGCTCGTGATAACGCTGTTTTCGTTCATAGTGGTGGCTCTGCTCAACTATTTTGCCGGAAAAAAGCCGTGGGCATAACCGTCAGGATACGTAAAAACCTTTCAGCCGCCTTCAGCATAGAGCTTGATTTTGAAAGTTCGTCGGGGGCGCTTGGCATATTAGGGCCTTCCGGTTCCGGCAAAAGCATGACTCTTAAATGTATAGCCGGCATAGAAAAGCCGGACGAGGGATATATCGCCGTTGACGGGAGGACGCTGTTCGATTCGACAAAACGGATAAACCTCCGTCCGCAGGAGCGGCGCGTGGGTTATCTGTTCCAAAACTATGCGCTGTTTCCCAACATGACGGTGCTGGAAAACATCCTATCCCCGCCCCCTTCCCCGCGCCCCTCCCCCCCGCGCTCTACGGCGCTCCGCCGCGCCGGGGCGTACCGCTGGGTTGAACGCTTTGGGCTGGAAGGGCTGGAAAACCGGTATCCCAGGCGGCTTTCAGGCGGGCAGCAGCAGAGGGCGGCGCTTGCCCGTATGCTGGCCGCCCAGCCCGCCGCCGCGTTGTTTGACGAGCCGTTTTCAGCGCTCGATTCTACGTTGCGGGAGTATATGCAGTTGCAGCTACAGGAACTCTTGCGGGAAGACGAGTGCGGCGTTTTCCGAAACGCTATTCTTGTTACACATAACCGTGACGAGGCGTACCGCCTATGCCCGGAACTTGCCGTGATGAAAAACGGAAGCGTGATAGTGAAAGGCGATACACGCTGCGTCTTTCAAAACCCGCGTTTTGTGAGCGCGGCGAGTCTTACCGGCTGCAAAAACATATCGCCTGTTAGACGGCTTTCGGAAAATGAGGTGTTCGCGCTGGACTGGGGACTCCGCCTCAGGCTGAACGGGAGCGCGGGAGACCTTACCCACATAGGCATACGCGCCCATGACCTTGTTTCCATCAATGACCCTGCTCCCACAGGTGGCGGTTTTAACGAAGTGCGTGTCAGCGTCAGCCGCCTTTCTTCAGAGCCGTTTGAAGAAGTCGTGCTGTTTACCAACGCGGACGCAAGAGACCCATCCGAGAAAAAAGAAATTTGGTGGAAGTACTCAAAGTATATGGGTCAGGCTGTCCCCGAAAAACTCTTTCTCCCGCCCGAAGCCCTGCTGCCGCTGAAGGACGGGTGAAACGCGGGG
>JAIRMY010000009.1 GCA_031258335.1 Spirochaetaceae bacterium
ACGGTGCGCTATAACGGACAAGGCATAGGCAAACTGCTTGCGGGGAACCTTCAAATGATTGATATGGGTATTGTGCTTAAATGTGTCGAACTGGCGCTGGAACACGAAGGAAAAAAGGCAGCGATAACGGTGCGGGGCAGCGGAAAGGCGTTTGCGGTGGAAGCGGCTTATACTTAACGCAGGAATAACCGACGCTAGGCGCTTCCGCTTAAAACGCAAAGAAAGAGTGTTGACCTGCGTCGCCATATTTTTCACATCGGAAATAATCATCAGGAAAGGGTGGAAACCTAGTTTTATCGCGGGACTGATTGTGATGGCGCTTGGCACTCTCCTATCGGCTACGGCGCAATCCATCCCCGCCTTCATTATCGCCCGCTACGTTAACGGTTTTGGCTACGGAGTCGCATGGATGACGCTCCGAAACCTTTGCCTGCTTGTCCGGGACGAGGAGGAGCAAAGCCGGGGGTTTGTGCTGCTCAACTCAGGTGGATGGGCCGGTATAAACTGCGCGGCGGTCTTGGGATCCATTCTGGCCGAATCCATCGGCTACCGAAACGTGTTCTTTATCAGCGCCCTGATCACGGTCTTATGCGTGTTGTCCGTCCTGAACCTGAAAAACGCCTCTATTCGACGAACCGCCAATCCGGGAACGCAGCCGGAACGGAAAGAGGCGGGAAAGAGAAACCGGGCTGAGGTTATGGAAGCCGTGGGTTTTCTGCTTCTCCTCGCCCTCCCTCCTGCCTCGTCATGGCTTACAGCAATTACTTTGTCCCGATATATGCGGTGAGCATAGGAAAAAATGTCGCGGATATAGGACGGGTGGTGCTCGTGTACGGAATCATCATCGTATACGTTGCCCAAAAACTGTCAGGCTTTATCAGGCGGCGTTTCGGCGGCGGCATCTTTCTCAACAGCCTTTACATCCTCATACTTGCGGCGGCCCTGATACTAACCGGCCTTTCGGGTAATTTCGCCGTCATCATGCTTTCAGCCGCAATCATAGGTATAGGCGACGGCTTCGGAACCGGTGTGCAGAACAACTATTTCCTCACGCTTCCCGCCATTGCCAACCTTCACTCGAGCCGTTCTCTTTCGTTGTTCAGTTTTCTGTAAAGATTAGGCACCACGCTGGGCCCCATAGCCTTTGCACTGGCGATGAATTTTCCAAACAGAAGAGGCATTCTGGTAATGGGTATCCTTTTTGCAGCAATGGCTGTCGCCGCTTGCCGAAAGGAATTCTTTGTGAAACGAACAAAGGATGGCTTGACAGCGCGCGCCTTATAAATCAATAATTTTATCCGAGAAATGAAAAAGACCATTGTATATATTGCAGTTTTTGCGTTTTTAGCCGCCGAGTTAGCCGTGGTTTTGCTGGTTTTGCCTAAGTATTTTTTTCAGCCGGGGCAAAAAGAATTCACCCAGACACGTTACCTTCGGCCTGTGCCGCAAAATGATGACGCCGGTATATTAAACGACGAGGCGGAACTTGCCGCGGCGGAAGAAAGCGAGCGCATCAAGGTGAATCTGGAAAACGGCGAGATTGCCATTGCCGCCTTGACTGAAGATTTTGACAAAGACGGAAGTGAAGAACAGGTCATAGCATACCGTAATTTGCTGCAAGAAAATAACCCTATATACCTTACATACATCGATTATTCGGAAGATACAAAACTGTATAAACGTATATGGGACGCGCTGGTTTCCGCGTCTCGTCCCGGTACGGTTTCGCTCTTTACAAAAGATTTAACCGGCGACCGCTCCGCCTGCATAATTCTTACGGGAATGAATGAAAATGGTGAACACACGATGACGGCATTCAGAGTAACAAAAAACCGGGAGAATAACCCTGTCATTAACAGTATAGCCGATATAAAAATCGAGGGGACTATATCAATAATAGAAACTGAACGCGTACAGGCTTATCAGCTTGGGTTTACGCACGGAGCGAGCTTTGATATAAAAGGACGGGGGCGTGATGCCACGTCTTCAAACGAATTGGATCAGATAGAAATAACATATTCTTACAATTCGGGACTTAACCGTTATGTACAAAACGGGATTACCCGTATACCGGGTGCGCAGATTGAAACGGAACGGGTTCGCAGGCTTTTGCGCGGGAACACGGCGGAATTTGAACAGTTTATCGAAGGGCTTTGGTACCGCGTTGCGCCGGATATGTCGATAAACAGCAACCAGTACATTTACTTTGATACCGCCGGGCGTGAATTGATCTTTTATGACAGGAATACACAGCAGGTGTATACATGGCTTTCGTCAACGTCAACAAGGTACGGTTTGTACGTTTCCAGCCAAAATATTTCCGTTGCTACGCTACGCCGCGTGATGGACATAGAATTGGAGGCCATAGACAGTATCCGTGTAAAAGTGTTTGAAGATGTCCGCATGAAGATAGACCTTGGCGCGATGTGGGACGGTTCATACCGAAAATCATCCCTGTCGAAAAAAACGGCTGACCCCGCCCCCGCAGTAACGGCGTACATAGCGGCGGCGTACAACAGTTCACTGGGCGATATAGTCTTTTCATCAAACGGCGCTTATGAAATAAAGACTTCCGGCTTAATTCAAAGAGGACGGTATACTTTTTTTATGCTTGATAACGATGAGTATTTAGAACTGTTGCCGGAAGACGGCGGTGTGTCACCAAAAACGCGCAGCACCGGCGGCGATGACCCGGAAAACTCAAGACGAGAAGTATACCGCGTTACCCGTTTCAGAGGCGATGAAAATCCTGGTGTGTATTTTTCGTTGCGGCGCGTCCGCCTGAGTACATCCGGCGTACAGGATTTTTACGAGGACCCGGTAATATTCACCCCCATGGAATCTCCGGCGTTATAGCGTAGTCGGACTAGCAGAACAGAACCCCGAGCCGCCTACCGGCGGCACAACCCACACGCGGAACGAGAATGAGGTTAGCCCTGAAATGAGCCGATTGGAGCGAAAGGGGCGAGGTGGAGGTTTTGGCTGCCGTGTAATCCACTCCTACCGGACATGAGAGACTCCAACGGCGCAGCCTTTGGCATGGGAGAAGGGGACAACACGATAGCTGATCCGCCACCGTTGCGCCTTTGAAGTGGGTTTCCCCCTTTTGTAAAAGCACTAGAGAACAAGAAAAGTTCTGAAATCGCTCTACGCCTGAATAAATACAAAAATAAATCATTTAGGTAAGATACGATAGTGTACCGCTTACGCTGAACTTGCCGTTTTTGAGGCAAGCATATAAGGTGTGAACAGGCGCTACGCGCCTGCGGTATTGGGGGCGTGAGCCTTCCAATAATCATGCCTG
>JAIRMY010000037.1 GCA_031258335.1 Spirochaetaceae bacterium
CACAGATTCCACAAATTAACACTGATGTTAGCTTCTCTAATCTGTGAAAATCCGCGTTAAGAGCGGACTTTTTCGCATTTAATGCTAAAAGTAAAACTGCGGGCAAGCCTCCCGCTTAAATTTTTTCATCTTTTTGTTACAGTTAGTGTATGACGGAAAAACAACAGGCGGTGTTGGCCCGTTTCCTTGACACGGCTTACGCACCTGTTTTCCGGACTATTCGGTAATTACCGGTAGGCCTGGCCAGTTCAAGCGGATGAAATGATCGTCCCGGCTCATAAGTGCGGCATGAAGCGACAGAGCCGTAGCGGCGATTATGGAATCGGGAATTTTGAGTTTTCTGGTTCGCCTCAGTAAGACAGTATTCCGCTCCACCTTTCTATTGAGAGGGACAACTTTTACGGATTTTAAAAAATTCTTGATTCTGCTTTCTATTTCAGGAGTTATGTTCGGGAAAGACAGCATTTCAATCCGGGTAACGATACTAACATAGACTCTAGCCCTTTCCAACTTCGCTTTCAGAGGTTTTGACGAAGGCAAACCATTGAGCAAGTCTATGGCAATGGTAGTGTCAAGAACGAATCTCGGCATTTTCATCCCAAGGGCGGTCCCACTCGTCCCGCATGGCGCGGACTATTTCAACGCTGTCGCCTTTGAACGCATCCGTATCTTTGAGGCAGCCATAAAACGTATCAAAATTCCTTGAGAATTTGCTTGCGAATAGTCCGCGCCCTCCCCCCTTTTTTTCGGGTTTAAGCTCAAGCGCCGGGCGTCCTGCCAGGATCTTCTCAATAACCATAGTATGAGTAGTCATATAGTGTGAGTATGGCAGAAAAGTTGCTGGACGGCAAGAGGCGCGTTGCCCTCCCGCTTAAATTTTTTCATCTTTTTGTTACAGTTAGTGTATGACGGAAAAACAACAGGCGGGGTTGGCCCGTTTCCTTGACACGGCTTACGGTTTCCTGAAGGCGGGTTATTTTGAAGAACCCACGGAGTATGACTTTAGCGGGGCTGACTCCAACGGGGCGGGACCATGCACCGATTTGGGGGGTAGCCCGCAACCGTGTGCGGGCGTAGGGGGGCGCGTCGGTGGTGCGGCGGTAAGCCGGCGGCAGTCCGGTAATAGCGCCCCCCTCATGGAGCCGGAGAGCCTTGACACAGTGGCGGACAGCGTGCGGGGATGTACGCTCTGCGGACTCCATGCCACCCGGATTAAGGCCGTTCCGGGAGAAGGCGCTAGGCGTCCGCTCGCGCTTGTCGTGGGGGAGGGGCCGGGGGCGGACGAGGACTCAAGCGGGCGGCCTTTCGTAGGCGCGGCGGGGCGGCTCTTAGACCAGATGCTCGCGTCCATAGGGCTTGACCGGAATAGGAATTGCTTCATCGCCAACGTGGTAAAGTGCAGACCGCCGGGCAACCGCGACCCGCTGCCTGCCGAGACCGCCGCCTGCCTCCCGTTCTTTGAAAGGCAGCTTGCGCTGCTCCGCCCGCTCGTGATACTCACCGTCGGCAAGGTGCCGGTAAAGACCCTGCTCGGCACGGACGAGGGGATAACCCGCCTGCGCGGAAACTGGAAAAGCTATCGCGGTATCCCGCTGCTTCCGTCCTTTCACCCAAGCTACCTGCTGAGGGACGCATCGCAAAAAAAGTTCGCGTGGGAAGACCTTAAAGCCCTCTGCCGCCGCCTCGCCGAACTCGACGCCGGTTACGCTGCGGAAACCGCCGAACTTCGCAGAGCGCGGGGTATCTAATGCGAATGAGGAGATTGACACCGCCGCGTTATGTCGAAAGGCTGCCGCTAAGTCCATTCGGTAATTTCCTTTTTCGAGATTCGCCATGGAAGATTGGTTTTTGTGTTCTTCCAGTCGCAGTACCGGCAAAATGGTATAGGCTTTCGCAGAAAGTCAAATATTTCGTTAATATCATGGGCTTTATATATATCAATTGAATCTTTGTCAGTTGAAATTATATTTTGATCAAAATAGTTATTGAATACATCAATATTTACGGGCACACCGCAGGTGTACATTCTGCCGTTATACAAATTGATGCAATCTGTCGCCAAAAAGCAGCGTATAAATGAATCTTTTATGTTTTGCCGTCCTAATATGTCAAGTTTAAGACTATCCATTCTTTTTTCTGTTTTATCAGTTTCGTGATAGCATATCAGTTTTACGCCGTAGTTACCGGCAGTCTGTTTGAGGGCGTTTATGTCAAGTTTTATGGGATATTTTGTTATGCGAATTTCAATATTATTCTTCCGGCAACTAACCCAGAAAGATTCAGGCTGCCGTGCGAGAAGCGTCCCATTGGTTATGACAAAAATATTTCCAAAGGACTTCTTGGGATAATAACCAAAACATCCGCGGGCAATATCAAAAAATTCCGTAAGTCTGGGGTGAAGGAGGGGTTCGCCTCCCGCGATAGATAGTTCTCTTATTTTTCCATCAGTCAATTCTGAAATTCGAAATACGTCTTTTTTAAAAATATCAACATCGTAACAGTATTCATGCGCAAGCGGAGAAAACGCAAAACAATAAGCGCAGTTCAAATTACAATGTTTTGTAATCGCCACATTAAAATTCAGATACTTGTGCTTTCGTATTTTTTTTATTGAAGTCAGATAATGATAAAGAGTTTGCAGATTTTTATAGAAACGGCTTTCCGTGTTAATAAATTTTCTGAACATCTGCCGGAGCAAGATACTATAATTCATAAAATGCTCCTGTTTTTTGGAATAAAGAATTTTGCGGAAAGCGTTCATACGGCGCGGCGCGGCGTGTAAATACGTGGCTGCCGGAAAACGTCAAAACAAATACTACGTCTTGTCTAGGGAGATTTTCCGTACGAGAATTTTTATGTATTGGCGTATTGAATTTGTTGTTTAACGGTATTGGCTCAAGGCCGCCGCTTATCCATCGATGTTGGGGGGGGGGGGGGTAAATTGTTTGGTCATAGAAGCCTCCTGAACTGTTATGCTATCACACGCCGCGTATGCGCGTCAACCGCTACGGGGCGCTTGCCAGCGATTTTACTTTTACAAATGAACCGCAGACATGGGAAGGCGCGGGGTATCCACGCGCTATAAGTTTGAGACAACTCTCCCACTGAATTGTCTGTCCGCGGCTCGCAGAAGGTCTACGACCTGGTATAGGCGGGATTAACCAACACTCCCGGCAAGCCGCGAGTGTTGCTTGTCTGGCTGGGAAAATCCCCTACAGTTTCATTATTTCGTCAACAGAAAGACCGGTATCGCCGGCTATCTGATCTAACGGCGCACCGCGATTTTTCATTTTTCGCGCAACTCCTTTTAGTCCCAGGTCTTTGCCTTCTTTTATGCCGTCCAGTCGGGCGCCCTGCATACCAAGTTTGTAGTCTATCCGCGTCAGTTCGTACATGTCATACGCATGGGTAAAATCGGGGTCGTTCCTTATCATTTCCAGCTGGCTGTCCGCCGTTCTTATCGCAGTGTCCATTCTCTTTACCTCCTCAATCAGTTCCGACGGACTCTGCCAGTCAAAGTACGCCATCCACCGGTGCATAGGGTTTGTATAGTCCCTCTCCTTTTGCTTCCTCCACTTTACTATGTCTAGGAAATGCATTTCCAGCGCGTCCGTCAGCA
>JAIRMY010000098.1 GCA_031258335.1 Spirochaetaceae bacterium
CCTGAGCTCTTGACCCAGTGTATGGAATCTTCCGTCCATTGACCGTACAGAGTAGCGTTCACCGTGAACCAGTCCGCCGGAGTAAACTCACCGCCAAGATCCGCCCCAAACCCGTCTTCGGCCCTTAGAGTGGGGTTTCCGACAAACATACTGTCAAAACTCCGGTAGTAGAGGTCGTCAAAATCGGGGAACTTGAAACTTCGGAAATAGTTGTTTTTCAGCGTAAGGACGGGGCTTACCTTCCAGTTAAACCCTAATTTTGGGACAAGTACGGCCTGTTTTACGTCCGTTACTGCCTTGGCGGAGGCTATTATCAAAAAAGGTTCCCACGGCAAAAACTCACCTGTGAGGTACAAGCCTCCCTGATTTCCAGTCTTTATCGGATTGGTTTCCGTATCGCTCCGTGAATTTATATGGAGGAAGCGCCAGTCCGCTCCAGTCCGCACGGTTATCTTAGGTGAGGGATACCAGCCCCAGCGGTTTATTGCGGTTATATAGTGGTCGTTGCTACTAATGCCTATGCCGTAGCTTGTATCCGAAAACTGATAGCTGAACGAGGCTTCCGTGCTCAGGTTATCCCGAAATATAACCGGCGCGTTAAACAGAATATTTTCCGTTACTTGGATGTCGTTTGAAACGGCATAGCCCTCCGAGTTGGGGGTTACGGGAAAGTTTTTGCGGGCGGTGTACAGCTTGGTATCGGAAAGCAGCGTTGTTGTATCGGTGAGATTCCATGCGAGCGAGGCCGCCGTCCCTCCATCCAGAACCTCGCTGCTGATTTTCCGGCGGGCAAAGCCGTAGTCATCCTCGTACAGGTAGTGGTTGCCGGCGCGGTTTCCGAAAATTGACGCCTTCCACGAAAAAGCCTCCGCGCCGTATCCGGCAAAGAGGCTGAGGGACTGCATATCGAGTAAATCCTCGGCGTGAGGACTGCCCGGCGTTCCGTCTCCGTGTCGTTTGTTGTAGTACCCCGGGAGATAACCGGTATTTGATAACGCGCCGCCCCAGGATAGACCGGGGGGCTGTTTTTTTATCGTAACTATATTGATAACGCCGCCAAGCGCCCCCGACACGTTGTACTTCGTGTCCGAACCTCCGTAAATCACCTCGATGCGCTCAACGTTGTTCAAATCCACCTGACTCACATCGAATTCGCCGGAACGCGGGGAGTTTGCCGGTATGCCGTCTATAAGAATGGCTATCCGCTCCGTGTCGAAACCCCGCATATTGAGTTCCGTCTGGCTGCCGTAAGCGCCGTAACGGGTAACGCTCATGTCCAGCGTCTCCTCAAGCAACGCGGCAAGATCCTGGGCGTTACGTTTTTCGATTTCCGCCTTTGTGATGACCGTCATCTGCTGGGTAGTTTCCGGCGTCCCGGTAAAGTCTAAACCCGCGTCCTCTCCAAAATCAAAGTATTCATCGTCTAACTCATCAGTCTCCTCGCCGGCTATGCCTGCGGTATCGGAGGAAGCGGACTGGACTTCGCTCTCCGTTTCCTGCGCTAAAACTCCGGCTGAAGAAAACATGAAGACGAGGCTGGCCATCCCATATATACGGAGGTTCATTTACTATTCCCTATCCTGCGGGATGACCACGCCCCACGAGATAAACTCCGCCTCGTTTTCCACTGTGTTCACCACCACGGCTTCTTTCAGCGTAGCCGTCTCGGTATAGTAACTCTTTCCGGCGTAGAGGGCGGCGAGGTTAACGGCGTTGGCCATCTGTATGGTATTGCCGGACAGAACACGGTAGTAGATACCGAAGTATGGCCGTCCGCCGGACTTGGACTCAGTCCACCTGTCAAGCCACGCGGGGGCGCAGCCTTGCAGGTATTCGATGATGATAGCGCCCCGGTTCTGATCGTCGTTAAAGATGTTCACCGCCCGAACTATGCCTATGTAGCGGGTTGAGAAGTTTCCCCAGCCGCCGTTCCCTCCCGTGCCGTCGTCCTTCTCACCGTAAACGGTATCATCGTAAAAGACAAAGTAATCATCGGAAACAGGGGCGTTGCCTATGTAAGTCGTATAGGGCGGGTCTCCCAAGTTCGGGAACAGGGGCTTTTTATTTTCCATTAGGGTTTCAAACTTCACCCATGTCCCGATACGATAGCCGTCCAGCCTGCCCACACCCGCGTAGTGTGAGTACCAGACACCGGATAAATTTTTGAGTATACCCTCAAGAACAGCGTCCGGCTGGACAGAGTCCAACTTGTAGAGGGTCGAGGTTTTATCAGCGCCGCCGACTTTCCCGTAAGCGTTTTCGCAACCCACCTGAAAAATCACGCAACAGAGAACAATAGAAATAATGGAGATACTATAAAAGAGTCTTTTAATAAACATAATGTCCCTCCGGCTTTATGCGAGCCGAGCGAAGCTTCTAATGCTTCAAAAACTGGAACTGCGCGATTCAACACCGCGGTATACCAATGTTTCCTGGCTTATGGATAAAAAATACCGCGCCTTCCCGGCTGTAAAAGTCTTAGCTTTTACGCGTCCGCCAGTGGCTTCCGCGGCATTCCCGCTTTTTAGCAATCCATCCACAGTTACGCAATAGCGAAGGATTAGAAAGGCTTCCCGCGCCTTTCACGCCTTACTTCCATTTTGTATACGCTTTTATAGTAACAGGCCGGTGCGGGTTTGTCAATTCAACCTGCTGTCCGCACAGCGATTCCGATTTCAACCGCCAGAAGGGGGTGTGGACTGCACGGCGGGTTTGTGCGGTGCGTGTATAAGATATGGGGTTTCTCAGGTCTTACGCAACACGGAATCCACAAGGTTTTTCATCTTTTGGTCAACTGTTTTAGCTTCGGCGCTTGCCGCTTCTAACGCGGCGGCGTCTATGTAGTCAACGCCGTTACGCTTTTTTATCACCGTTTCTTCCGCGTTTGCGTCTTCTTCTTCGTCAGCCGCTTCTAAAAATTCAAGCTCGGCCCCGTCTTGGGGAAAAAATTGGAAGTACGATTGAGTGGCGGCATTGATTCGCGCCGGCGGATTCACTCTTTTTTGCGGTTTAACCTCCAGTGTTTTTACCGGCGTTTTATCTACGGCGGGAACTGTACTTTCGCGTTTATCCGCATCGTTACCTCTGTCTGTAAATTTTTCGTTCAACGGTGAGATTACATCTACATTAAAATCCTCTATAGGCTCGCTTCTGACAGGAGGGGAGAATTCTATTTTCATCGCTGTTTCGTCAATATCATCTTGTTTTGGGGAAATTTCAAACGTATGACTCTCAACCGCCTGCATCAAGAATCCGTCCGCGCCGTCCTCATCATCCGCATCTGCAAATTCCTCGACATTATACAGCGGATCCATGCTGAAAACCGGAACCGGCGGCGACTCTTCCACGGCGCCGGGAATGAATTCTCCGTAACCGACTTCTTCCAAGTCCACCAGTCCGCCGGCATTATCGCTCAAAGTCTCCGGCACGGCATCCTGAAAAGGGTCTTCTTCAAGAATATCGCCGTTGAATACAGTGGGATTTTCATCTGCGCCGTTCACGGTTTCCGGTACTTCCGGCGTTTCAGGTTTTCCGGATAGTTCCTCCCAAATTTCCGAAGGCTCCATCGCGGCGGTTTCCTCGGCGAGTTTACGCCATGCCTCGTTTTCAGAAGCCGCGGCGGTATCTTCGTCATATATAGTGGCCCACAAATATTTGGGGCTGTAAACATTCAGCGAAATATTTTCGGAATCGCTGTCGTTAAATTCTTCAACATCGTGCTGCCCACTGTCACCGGGTTCGCCTTTAGCAGCGGGTTCTGCGGGAAGCATATCCAAATCTTCATACTCCCATTCGGCCCCGCCCTGACGCGGAAATTCTTCCAGTTCATCGATTCCTTTAAGTTCTTCTACGCCGTCACCTTGCCCCTCATCCAAGGCTAGAATGCCTGTATCCTCATCGCTGAATTCCTCTACGTCGCTGTACTCGTCGCCGGAAACCGCGTCATCAAGCGGCTCCATATCTTCAACAGAATCGTCATCTAAAATCTCATCAATATCCGTGAGTTCTTCATCCGTGAGTTCTTCATCCGGAAGTTCTTCTAATTCATCGTCATTGCCGTCGTCCGCGGATTGAAAATCACTAAAGTCCGCAGGTTTTGCAGAAGTCAGCACACGGCTGAGAATGGCTTCGAGCTTAGCCTCGTCAAAAGTCGTTATCATACCCGTTCTGCTGCCTATCGCCGCAATGAGTCCATCCCATGACCTGTTAAAAAATGAATCAATATAACTTTCTACATCACCGCCTTTCTTTATCTTGAGACCGCGGCATAACTCCTGTTTCACATCGGCGCGCCTCTGCTCAAGTTCACGCCGCCATACCGCCCAATCCATATCTCCCATAAGCTGATAGTATTCATGCATCAGGCTTACCTGAAGTTCCTTTAGCCTGTTTTGAACGACGGCAACGGGATCCTGTTTTACATTGAATATGAGAAACATAACAACAAACAATGTGGTAAATACGGAGGCTATCATCAAGGCTTTAAGCGTATCGGGAAGCGTAAATAGTTTTTCCGATACTATAAGCCCTACAAATATACCCTGACTCGTTTTTGACGAAAGCAGAACCATTGGATTGGAGGGTGAGGCATAAATACGGCTCAAAGCAACAGCGCCGGACTCCCATACAGAGGCAACCGCCTTTTTTACCGCTTCAATCTCCATGCGTGGAATGCCTATTACTATTCCATTTGGCGATGAAATAGCGGAAATATCTACGGTCATTTTCGTAGGCGTGTTTTCCATGAGGCGTTCGCTGAACGCCCGTATAGAAATGGAAAACAGCGCTTCGCCTCGGTGTATATCCATCGAATCATAAAACGGATAGTAAAATATAAGCCGCTCGGATTCTCCGTCAAATACAATGCGATGCATATTGATGCCGGAAAGCATCTGCTGATCGAAAGGCAGATAACCTGTTACTTCGGGATAATTTTTGTACAAGATTGTTCCCGCACCGCTAAGAATTTGGTCGTCAGGATTAGTAGAATAGTGTATGCGATCTCCCGACACGTCAACAAAACGCACCCATTGAAGTTCAGGCAGTGAAATTCCCAGAGAAGAAAATATTCTGCCGCGTTCATAAATATCTTCGCTGTCCTGATTTACCCAAAAACTATTTCTTATCGCATTTTCGTTCAAAACATCAGAAAAACGTTTCTGCAATTCGTAGAGGTAATTATCAATGAATTCCGTATCCGCCGCAAGATCATTATCCAGTTCGTTCAGAATGGATTTGCTGTAAAACCGCGTTTCTATTATGTCGAAAAGCCCCGTAAAAGAAAAAACGCAAAAACCCGCGAACAACAGGACGCAAATGAGTAGGCTAACTGCCGCTTTTCTCGCGATCGGCAAAATCTTATCTCCACTTAATTTGTAGCGGGGTTCATTGCTTGGCGCTGACCCCCATATTATAAATTTCTTTACGGCGCAAGCCGCCGCGCGGCTTGCGCCGTTCCCCGCGTGTATGCGCGCCCCTGCTGTCCCGTACCGTGGGCAGGTGAACCCCGCTCCGGCGGCACTGCCTGCGCCGCATGACCGGCAACGGGAAACTGCGGAGCGGTTTGTGCCGGAAGAAGCGCAAGAAACAGCTTTTCTATTGTACAGCAAAGCTTAAAGCGTGAAAAGTAGCCCCGCGTCGTTGACAAAAAAGCACAAAGCGTATACATTGAAAACATGAATGTTATGGGTGTCATGCCCATAAACTCTCTGATACTTACCATGTCTATCCCAATGATGCTTTCGATGATGGTTCAGGCCTTGTACAATATCATCGATAGTATTTTTGTCGCCAGAATAAATGAAAACGCGCTGACGGCGGTATCGCTCGCTTTTCCAATTCAAGCGTTGATAATTGGCATCGCGGTAGGAACAGGCGTAGGGATAAACGCGCTGCTTTCAAAGAGTTTAGGGGAACATGATTTTGAAAAAGTAAACAAATCGGCGGTAAACGGACTGTTCCTCTCATGGGTTTGTTCTGCGGTATTTCTCGCGGCGGGCGTTTTATTCTCAGAATTTTATTTTTTAACGCAGACTAATATAAGCGAAATAATCGAATATGGACGCGATTATATGTCCATAGTTTGTATTTTTTCATTCACGGTTTTTAACCAAATTACGCTTGAACGCCTGTTATCGTCAACCGGAAAAACATTTTACGCGATGGTATCACAGTTGACGGGCGCTGTTGTAAACATCGCCCTCGATCCGATTTTTATTTTTGGTCTATTGGGCTGTCCCCGCATGGGCGTCAAAGGCGCGGCCATCGCGACAGTCATCGGAGAATGCTGCGGCGCTCTTACAGCCCTTATTTTTAACCTCAAAGTAAACAAAGAGATTAAACTTTCGTTTAAGGGATTCAGACCGGACGGTAAAATAATAAAATCAATTTATGCCGTGGGCGTCCCTTCAATTCTGATGCAGTGCGTAGGCTCTCTGATGATATACGGGGTAAACCGGATTTTAATACTCTTTACCTCCACGGCAAACGCGGTGTTCGGCGTATTTTTCAGATTGCAAAGTTTTATATTTATGCCGCTGTTCGGCATGAACAACGCCATCATCCCGATAATCGCCTTTAACTACGGAGCGCGCAACAGGGACAGGATAGTAAAAACGATAAAACTCAGCTTCGTGTACGCCGGTTGCATAATGACCGCCGGCCTCCTGCTGTTTCAACTGCTGCCCGCCCAAATGCTGCGGCTGTTTAACGCCACGTCCGATATGCTGGCAATAGGCGTCCCCGCATTCCGCATACTGAGCACTATATATATATTTGCCGGCTTCTGCATCGTCTCCGTCTCGGTGTTGCAGGCCATGGGAAACGCCATACACGGACTGGTCGTAGTTTCCGCTCGCCAGCTTCTTGTCTTGCTGCCCGCGGCCTGGCTTCTGTCCCTCACAGGTCATCTCGAAGCGGTATGGCTGTCTTTCCCCATAGCCGAAATAGCATCGCTGGCAGCCTCGGCATTCTTCATAAAACGCCTATTCGCCACAAAACTCCGACCCGCCAGCGGGTTTAAAGGCGCTCCGCGCTAGCGTCCCGAAAGCTGATTCCGGCTTCTGCGTTCAGGGTGGACTGGAATCTTGCTCCCATGTGTGGGTTGTGCCACCGGCACAACCGCACAGCGGCAAGCCGCTACGCGGCTTGTGGCGCAACTGCTTCGCACCCCTCCAATCCCTTGCGCTCGCCCAGCCCCTCTACACTTCATCCCCAAACAGAGGTATACTAATAGCGGCGGCGACAAGACGTACAGCGACCTAAAAAACGCATACCAAATATCATTTTTAGCAAAAGGACGCTTTTTTGACGATGATGATTTTTTTCATACATTTGAGTATTATGACAAAGCCCGAAAGTTGGGCGTTCTACTTCCGCTATTTGACGGACAAGGGGAAGCGGCAAACGATAAACGAAATAATTAAACGTGAGGAGGGAATCGCTATGGCGAGTGAGGTATTGATAAGGATAAGCAGGGATGAGATAGAACAGGCGCGGCTAAGGAGCGAATACAAGTACGAGTTGGACACAAAGAGCCGCAT
The DNA here is from genome assembly GCA_031258335.1 of Spirochaetaceae bacterium. Classification (GTDB taxonomy): domain Bacteria; phylum Spirochaetota; class Spirochaetia; order Treponematales; family Breznakiellaceae; genus JAIRMY01. The sequence goes on from JAIRMY010000098.1 coordinate 7,542, forward strand.
AGTGCAGGCACACCGGGACGGCGAACAGGAAGGCCGTCAGGAAGGCAAACTATAGTCCCCTTGCCAATCCTTCCCTTTTATTTTTTCCCCATGCTGTGTATACTGAAATTATGAATATCGTCAGCGAATATGCAAAAGGGCTCTCCGGCAGCGATTACATTGACGCGTCGTTGTACGGCAAGTATAACGTCAAACGCGGCCTTCGCAATGATAATAATTCCGGCGTACTCGTGGGGCTTACCCGCATAGGAGAAGTACACGGATATATAATCAGCGAAGGTGAAAAACTTCCAGTCGATGGAAAACTATTCTACCGCGGAATCGACGTAGAGGATATTGTCAACAATGTTTCATTGGAAGGGCGTTTCGGTTTTGAGGAAGTCGTATACCTCCTGCTCTTTGGCGAACTGCCGGACGCTGACAGGCTGGATGAGTTTATGAAACTTATCAACCTGAACCGCGTATTGCCGCAGGGTTTTGCCGAAGACTCGATAATGAAAATCCCGTCGCGTGACATAATGAATAAACTCGCCTGTTCTGTACTGACATTGTATTCCTATGACGACAAACCCGAATGTCTTTCTGTAGAAAACGTGCTCAGGCAGTGCATGGAATTGATAGCCCGCTTTCCAACGATAGCGGCGTACGCTTACCGCGCTAAACGGCATTACTTCAACAAGTCAAGCCTGATAATTCATCAGTTAAACCCCGATTACAACACCGCGGAAACAATACTTTCCCTCGTGCGCAGCGATAGGCAGTTTACACGGTTTGAAGCGGAAGCGCTTGATCTGGCGCTTATACTTCACGCCGAGCACGGAGGCGGCAATAATTCGACATTTTCCATTCACCTTGTAACTTCCGCAGCTACCGATGTCTATTCCGCAATAAGCGCGGGGCTTGCCTCGCTCAAAGGCGCTAAACACGGCGGGGCAAATTATAAAGTCGTAGGCATGGTAGAAGCGATTAAGCACAATGTCAAAAAATTGGATAACGACGGAGAACTGCGGAACTACCTTGTCAAAATATTAAAACGTCAGGCATTCGATAAAACGGGAATCATATACGGACTCGGACACGCCGTTTACACCGTATCCGACCCCCGCGCCGTGATACTCCGTGAAAAAGCGGCAAGACTCGCCTCGGAAAAAAACTGCATGGAAGAATTTGAACTGTACCGCCGCATAGAAAAAATAGTGCCCGACCTTATTAAAGAGGTAAAAGGCTCAAAAAAAGATATTTGCGCAAACGTGGATCTTTACTCAGGTTTTGTTTACAAGATGCTTGACATACCGGCCGAACTTTACACGCCTATCTTTGCCATAAGCCGCGTCGCGGGCTGGTGCGCCCACCTCCTCGAAGAAATCGTCGCGGGCGGGCAGATAATACGCCCCGCCTACAAATGCGTTCAGGAGCACAAAAAGTACGTTAGACTCGGTGAACGCGGCGCCTCGGCCTCACCGGAAAACTAGGCGCTTGAAAGGCGCAGGTTTTTTACCTCCAACAGGCGCACGGCTTCCATCGCAAGCTCTGGGTAGTCGATCACGCTCACAGAGACTACATGACGGCTTGCTATCAAAGCCGCCGCTCCCCCCGCCGCGTACAGGTAGCGGCCTCCGTACCTGGACGCCGCCTCCGTCCAGAGCGCCGACCTCCTGCCCTTCCCCACGGTAACCAGCGAAGCCCCGCGGGATAACAGTTCTTCGGCAAAACCGTCCATGCGGGCGGAGGTCGTGGGCCCTATGCTGCCTGTAACGCAACCCGGCGGTGTTTCAGAGGGGCCGGCGTAGAACACCGGATACTTGAACAGGTATTCAGGAAGCGGCGCCCCTTTTTCAAGCAGTTTGCGCCAGGCTAGATGCGCCGCATCCCGCGCCACGAGCAGTTTACCGCTCGCAAGAAGCGATTCACCCGTCTTGAAGCGTCCCAGGAGGGCGCAAAGTTCCGTCATAGGCATATCAAAACTTAT
>JAIRMY010000156.1 GCA_031258335.1 Spirochaetaceae bacterium
TTGCCGGTACGGTTGCCGTTGAAAAAGTAGGTAACGTGTCCGAACTTCTGCGTCTCGCTGATTGCCAGCGTACGGACGCCGCTTGCCGCCAGATACTCGCCCATGGTCCGGTCTATAGCCGGCGGTGAGACAAGATAACGGCGCGGTACGTGGAGGTCGCCGTCATACTCCATCATCCCGGAGTAACAGACCTTTGGCCGCCTGCCTCTGTCAAACTTGTCGAAGTCCTCCTCCTCAAAGGCGGCGGTTATCTCAAGCGCTCTGTCGCCCCGGAAGTTAAAGTACACAACCGAGTCGCCGTCCTCTATCGCACCGACAGGCTTACCGCCCTCGCAGACTACGAATTCCTTCAAGTCCTGGTCTATCACGCCGGGCGTCTCGCGCCTGTACGTTTCGACAGCCTCCCGCGCGCTCGCAAAAGGCCGCCCCTTGCCGTGAACATGGACATCCCAGCCCCGGTGAACCATCTCCCAGTCGGCGCCGTACCTGTCCATCGTTATCCACATACGCCCGCCGCCCGATGCTATACGAGCGTCGAAGCCGTCCGTGTTAAGCCCCTTCAAAAAAGCCTCGAAATCGTCAATGTAGACAAGCGCGCTCGTTTCAGGCACATCGCGCCCGTCAAACAAGGTATGAACGCGCACCTTTTTAACGCCATCGGCCTTAGCCCGCCGTATCATCGCTTTCAGGTGGTCAAGGTGGCTATGCACGTTACCGTCCGAAAACAGCCCTATAAAGTGCAGCGTTCCCCCGGAAGCCTTTACACCGCCCGCGGCCTCGCGCCACGCCTCCCCATCGAACATCGCGCCGCTCGCTATCGCGTTGGAGACCAGCGCCGCGCCCTGGCTAAAGACCCTGCCGCAGCCCATAGCGTTATGCCCCACCTCGCTGTTGCCCATGTCGTCATCGGAGGGCAGTCCTACCGCCTTTCCGTGAGCCTTTAGCATGGTGAACGGGCTCTTTGCCCTGAGCGCCGTAAGGTTATACATCTTGGAATCGAGCGCCGCGTCCCCTTCCTTGTACCTTCCTATGCCGACGCCGTCCATAATCACGAGGACGACAGGCCCCCGCCGTCCCTTCCACGCCGGATTCTTCTTCAGCGTATCCATAAAACTCTCCTAGAGAAACTAGATTATCGTACCGGGGTACAAAACAGCGTTTTTGGGAACTACTATTATGCCGTCAATGATGGAGCAGTTTTCGTAAACGCCGTCGCCCCGGTTTATGTTGTCAATCCCTATGCGGCAGCCTTCGCCTATACGCGCGTTTTTGTCTATGATCGCGCCTTTGACGATGGAACCCTTGCCTATGCCTATGTTGGGCAGGTGGTTTTCCGTGTTTACGTGCTTCTGCGCCTCGGTCTCGTAGTAGTCCGCGCCCATACATATAACACCGTTAAGGCTCGCCCCGGATTCGATTATCGTGCGGACTCCGACTATGGCGTTTGTAATAGATGAGTTGGTGATGATGCATCCTTCCGATGCTATAGACTGATTCATGCTGCTAAAATTCATTTTTGACGGCGGCAGGTTGTACATACGTGTATATATAGGGCGTTCCTCGTCATATATGTCGAACATGGGCTTGATGTTGGCAAGGTTAAGGTTGGCGTTATAGAAGCTGCTTATAGTCCCTATGTCTTCCCAGTAACCGTGAAACGGGTATGCGTTTACCTTGAGCGTGTCAATGGCGTCTGGGATTATCTCTTTACCGAAGTCTGTCAGTTGATTATCAAGGCAGTTGTGCAGGGTTTGCGCGTTAAATACATAGATGCCCATAGACGCGAGATACGTATCGGCATTACCTTCTTTTTGAAGTCCGGGCGGCGCTTTAAAGTCTGTAATATCCTTTGTAGGTCCGGGTTTTTCCAAGAATTCGGTGATGACATTCTGTTTGTCCGCCTTGAGGATGCCAAGTTGGCTTGCGTCTTCCCGTGAAACGCCTGTACACGCTATGGTTATAGCCGCGCCGGAATCGCAGTGCGCCCTTAGCATATCGCGGAGATCCATACGGTACAGTTGATCGCCTGACAGGATTATGTAGTAATCGGGAGCATGTGTCTTGAAATGAGAAAGATTCTTCCTCACGGCGTCGGCTGTGCCTTCGAACCAGCCGCTGTGCTCCAAGGTCTGTTCAGCCGCGAGAATTTCCACAAAGCCTTTGGAAAAATGATCAAAAACGTATGTATGAGCCAGATGTATATGGAGACTGGCTGAATTGAACTGGGTTAGTATGTATATCTGCTTCAAATCGGCGTTAATACAATTTGACAGCGGTATATCAATTAGCCGGTATTTCCCGCCAAAAGGCACGGCGGGCTTTGCCCGCGATTGGGTGAGAGGAAACAGCCTCGTACCTTTTCCTCCTCCGAGAATGATAGAAAGAACTTCCGCCATAAACGCCCCCTTCCACTGGATATACCGGTTTCAAATTCGGATTTATATCAGCCATCAAGATCTGTCATTTGCCCGCGGCCTAAACGCCTAAAGAACCGGCTCACATTGCAAGAGTACAACATTCCGCAAAAAAAGTCTATCGCCGAAAACCGCGGTAAGCTAATGCGGGGGCTTGCGGCGCAGGCTTTCAAGACATTCGCGCCTCGATACCACGACGGAAAGGCCGCGGTACTCTATCTCGGCGGCGAGGCGCTCCGTGTTTTCCTTGAGGTTTTTGGGCAGCGGTTCCAGTTCAACGAGGTGGGCGGCATCCACGCCGAGTCCCAAAAGGAGGGGCGCAAGCCGCGCCGAAGGCGCCGCCGTTTCCTGGCAGCCTGTCATCGCTACGGTTGAATTGTCGAGTATCACGACCGTGATCGGCGCGTTGGACGAAACGGCGTCAACAATGGCAGTCATGCCGGAGTGGAGGAATGTGGAATCGCCTATCACGGCGACGGCGGCTTTGACGCCGGCTTCCGCCGCGCCGCGCGCCATGCTTATCGAAGCTCCCATGCAGACTATAGACTCTATGGCGGAATGGGGTGGAGCAGCCCCAAGCGAATAGCAGCCTATGTCGGACAACACCGCCTTCTCGTCCTGTCCGTAACGGGCAAGGGCGGCGTTTAACGCGGCATAGCTGTCCGCATGGGGACAGCCTTTGCACAACTGCGGCGGACGCGGCGGCAGATTCAAAGAGGCGGGTGAAATTCCCGGTACAGGCGGCAAACCAAGCGCCGGACGGACATTATCAGGGTCAAGCTCGCCTGTACGCGGCAGTTTTCCATTCAACCTTCCATCAATTTTGACGGCGGACGGCAGGATTCCGCGTAATCTCTCCTCGATAAAGGGCTGTCCCTCTTCGATAACCAATACCCTGGCGGCATTTTCACAGAGTTTTCGTATAGAATCAAAAGGAAGCGGGTACGCGCTTATGTGTAAACGCGCCGGAGGCGGGGTTCCGCGCGCATCTACAAGCTCCGCAAGGTTTTCATCGTAGTAGTTGCCGCCCAAACCGGCGGTAATAACGGCAAAAGAGGAGTCGCGGCCTTCAATCTCAAGTTTATTTACGCTCTCTGCCCATTCCCTCAAGGCGGCGTTTTTTTCGATTAACGAGGCATAGTTACGCCGCGCGGGGGCGGGAAGCAGGAGCCATTGATTCGTGTCATGTGTTCGTCCTAGCGGGGCGGGAGCGTCCGGGGGCGATGTTTCTATCGCGGCGCGGGCGTGGGCAAGCCGCGTAACCATACGGATGAGAACAGGGGCATGGTATTTTTCGGACAGCACAAACGCCTCACGCGCCATGTCGTAGGCTTCCTGCTGATTCCGCGGCTCAAGGCAGGGCAGGAGCGCAAAAGCCGCATAGAAACGCGAATCCTGCTCGTTCTGCGAGCTGTGCATACCCGGATCGTCGGCGACGGCAACCACGAGTCCGCCGTTTATCTTCAAAAGCGCCCCGTTGATGAACGGATCCGCCGCCACGTTGAGGCCGACGTGTTTCATTGTTACCAGCGCGCGCCGTCCGGCAAAGGAAACTCCCAGCGCTCCCTCCAGCGCCGTCTTTTCGTTCACGCACCACCGCGCCGCGGGACCTTCGCCGCGCTTAAAAGCGTCTATAAGGAATTCCATTATCTCGGTAGAAGGCGTCCCCGGATAACCGTAACAGGCAAAGAGACCGGCGTCCAATGCCCCCAGCGCCAGCGCCTCATCCCCCAAAACTATTCTTCGCATAGCATAACTATAGCACAAGGTTTTGACAAAGTGAACTGTTCTCAGGTCCAGCGCATACTCTGAAAATGTGGTAAAGTAGAGCCTTATATATTTTCTGGGAGGGAAAATTATGGAACGAGTAGAGCCGCTAGCGGATGAAAGGCGGACTATGCGGGAACGCGACATTAGGCATCACGTATCCCTTTAAAAAACTTTTCAGAAAAAATTGCGCAAAACCGTCCTCTTTACGCTTCGTCGCCACGCGGTATCATTTCAACGCCGCGGCGCTGGCGGCTATCTTTTCTACAATCTCGTCCGGTGTATGTACACCTGAGTCTATGACGAGTCCGGCAAAGCTGTAATCATCGTTGTCTATGCCGTACAGCCGCAGGTAGCGCTCGTGGTCGTGGGCATCCCTTTCCCTTGTGAACGCCGCTACAGCGTCAAAGTCCCCACCCTCACGCTGCATGAGGCGGCGCGCCCTGACCGCTATGCCGGCCTTGAGGTAGACCTTTATGTCCGCCTCCTTCAACAGCCATATCGCAAGCCGCGAACCGAGTACGCAGCCTGTCTCTCTGTCGCTCAATGCCGCCTCAATCTGACGCCTGTCTACCTCCCTGTCCCAATAGTCGTCCTCCTCCGCAAGGCGCAGCACTTCTTCAAGCGTCATATTCTTTTCTGCCGCCAAATTCCTGAATGTAAAATTGATGAAGCGCAGTCCGAGCCTCTTTGCCGTAAGCGCGGTTACCGTCGTGTTGCCGCATCCACTCTTGCCCGATATGGCGATTTTAATACTTTTTTTGTTCATTTTACCGCGTCCTATTCTACATTTCGCAGTTGTTCACGTATATTTTCTACCGCGTCTTTCATGTCAATCACGATGCGGCTCACTTCTATGAGCGGCGTCTTTGCCCCTATCGTGTTTATCTCGCGGTTTATCTCCTGACAGATAAAGTCGAGTTTTTTCCCGGAACAATCATTGCCGGCCATACTTTCACGGAAGCCTGACAGGTGGGACGATAGGCGGGATACCTCTTCGGCTATAGTGTACTTCATCAGAAGCAGCGCAGTTTCGGCAAGTATACGGTTTTCGTCAATACTTTCCCCGGCAAATTCCGCAATTCTGGATTTTACGCCGTTTTTTATGGATTGCTCCATGCGGGGCAGCAACGCGGCTATTCCCTCATGTGATTTTTCCAGAATAGCAATATGCGACAAAATATTTTCTTTGGTATTTTGCCCCTCGCGCCGGCGTTCATTTTCAAATTTTTCAAACGCCTTGATGAATACATCTTTTATCCCTTCCCACGCTTCGTTTTCATCACCATGTTCTTTTTCCGCTTCGATTATCTCTATTACCCCGTCAAGCTCAAGAAATTTGCCTAACGGAATTTTTTCTCTCCCATACTCAGGCGGTAGCAGGGATTTAATTTTTTGAGCGGCGGCGGCGTAAGCGCGCACGGCTTCGGCGTTCACGCTCACAGAAAATGAGGGATTTTCTTTTTTTCCATGTATCGTTACCTCTATCTTGCCACGTTTACAGCGTTCTGCGATTATCCCGCGTATGCGCGGTTCCAGCGGTGAAAGCGGCGGGACCAGGTGTATTTCCAGTTCCAAAAAACGGCTGTTATAACTTTTTATCTCTACGGAAACCGAATTCCCGCCGGACTGTTTTTCCGCGTAGGCAAAACCCGTCATGCTTTTCATTCCGCAGTCTCCCTGTAGTTTTTGAACAAAGCCTCGCAGAGTTTCCAGTTATCGCCCGCGCCCATAGTAACGAATATATCGCTTCGGCGTAAAACAGGTTTCAACGACGGAAGCGCGTCAAGCGGTTCATCGCTGTAGTAAACATTATCACGCAGCTCCTTTGTCTTCTCAAAGAGACTGAGGCCGGTTACGCTGCCGCCGTAAACTTCACGCGCCGATGGATATATCTTGTGCAAAAAAACAAGATCCGCAGCGTCAAAGGCGTGGGCAAAATCTTCGAGAAGCGCCACCGTCCGCGAGTACGTGTGGGACATAAAACTCACGATGAGCCTCCGGCCGGGGTAGAATTCCTTTAACCCGGCAAGCGTTGTTTTTATCGCCGTCGGGTGGTGGGCGTAATCGTCGATGAACAGTACGCCGCCCGACTGCCCTATGATTTCCGTCCTCCGTTTGCCGCCGGAAAACGAGGCGAGCGCGCTCCCCATCTTGACCAGCGCCGCCTCGTCAAGCGCCCGGCCCTCGTTAGCCGCTATCGCCTTAACCAGGGCAAGCGCCCCCGCCGAGTTCAAAACCGTGTGCCGCCCCGGAACCCGTAGCGTCCACCTGTACGGGATGCCTTCAAGTTCAAAGCCCGATTCCCCGTTTCCAGTCTTGTAATTCCGTATCTTGTAAGAACCGAGGGCGTTGAATCCGTATTCTGTGTATTTGATGTCGCTCCGTTTTTTTTGAATCAACTCCGCAGTCTCTCTCGCTCCCGGGTCATCGGCGCAGTATATCAATTCGCCCCCGCTTTCAATCTTGTCTCCGTACTCGACAAAGGCATCCCGTATGGCGCGGTAATCGGGGAAAAAATCCTGATGGTCGCTCTCTACGCCGGTCAACAGCACGCGGCGCGGGTGAAAACTCAAGAAATGTTTGCGGTATTCGCAGGTTTCCGCGACAAAGTATTTGTCCCCGGCGCTGATAGTCGAACGCTCGCCAAAACTTGCCGACGCGCTTCCCGCCAAAACCCGCGCCGGAAGCGCAGCCGCGGCGAGCAGCGTCCCGGCAATCAACGTAGTCGTCGTCTTACCATGTACACCGGCGACGCCGCTCGAATCGAACAACGCGGAATACGCCCCGAGCGCGTCCGTGTACTTCACAACGGGAAAGCCGCGCCGTAGCGCCTCCGCTATTTCAGGATTCTTCTCCGCGCTGTACGCCGCGCTGTGAATCACGAGGTCTATACCGTCTCTTATCCGCGATGGATCAAACGATTCAAAGTACGGAATGTGTAAGTCTTTCAGTATAGCGTCCGTGTAAAAGACTTCATCTGTATCCGAGCCTGAAACACGCGCCCCCGCGCCGGAGAGGAGTTCGGCCAACGCGCACATCCCCGTCCCCTTTATCCCGATGAAGTAAACGTTCCCGTTATTTTTGATTATTTTTTCTATGTTTTTTTCTATGCTCATGGTTTTTCACCGGACAGATTCTGAAGAAAGAGCCTTACGCGCCCGGATCGGGGGTTGTCAATCACTTCGGCTGCCGGGCCTTCTTCGATAAACATCCCGCCGTCCATGAAAAGAACGCGGTCCGCGACCTCGCGGGCAAAGGCCATCTCGTGCGTAACTATCACCATAGTCATATTTTCGGCTGCCAGACGGCGTATGACACGGAGAATCTCGGCGGTGAGTTCAGGGTCTAGAGCGCTTGTCGGCTCGTCAAAGAAGAGGACGAGCGGGTCGAGGGCAAGGGCGCGGGC
>JAIRMY010000163.1 GCA_031258335.1 Spirochaetaceae bacterium
GAGGGGAATCCGCGGCTGCGGACCGCCGTTATCAAGGCGCGGGGCGCGAATATGCCCAAAGACAACATAGACAGGGCTATCAAGAAGGGAACAGGCGAGCTTGAAGGTGTGAGCTACGAAGAGTTGACTTACGAGGCGCGGCTTGGCGAGGCGGCGATACTGATAGAGGTGCTTACCGACAACAGGAACCGCGCCGCCGCCGATGTTCGCAACATACTGACCAGAGCCGGCGCCGAGCTGGCGAAGGCTGGTTCCGTTTCACGGCTTTTGACACGCAAGGGTATCATCACGCTGGACGGCGAGAAGTACACCGAGGACAAGGTACTGGAGGCGGCGCTTGAGGGCGGGGCGGAGGATGTCGCGCTGAATGACGGCGTGATAGAGGTTACAACCGCGCCCGAGGACTTTGAGGCGGTAGCCAAGGCGCTCGAAAACGCGAACTTCGAGACCACGGGCGCGGAGATAAGCATGGTGCCCGAAGCGCCGGTGTTGCTGGATACGTCAACAACAGGCAAGGTACTCAGGCTAATCGAAAGACTGGAGGATAACGACGACGTTCAAAACGTGTACTCCAATATCGAAGTGCCGGATGACTACGAAGAATAAGGGCGGGCGCGGCGGGCGCGGACGGGTAAAGGCAGATGAATGACGAGCGGCGCCCGGCGTATAATAGGCCTTGACCCCGGACTCGCCGCGTCAGGCTGGGGTATGCTTGAGTATTCCGGTCAGCGGGCAAGGTATCTCGCCCACGGTTGCATAGAAACCTCTGCCGGGCAAGACCACGCTGAGAGGTTGCTTGCCATCTACAACGGCATACGGGGGATAATCGAAGAATGGCGTCCCGCCGAGGCCGCCGTCGAGGTGCTGTTCTTTTCCCGCAATGTAAAAAGCGCTATACCGGTGGCGGAGGCGCGGGGCGTACTCTGTATGGCGCTTGCCGAGGCGGGGTTGTCCGTGCGGGAATTCACGCCTAACGCGATAAAGCAAGGGGTAAGCGGCGTTTTCGGCGCGGATAAGCGGCAGGTGCAGGAGATGGTGCGCATGATACTCGGTCTTGACGCAGCGCCGCGCCCCGATCATGCCGCCGATGCGCTTGCCGCCGCGATATGCGCCGCGAATTACCAGGTGCTTTTATGAATCAGGACGCGGTAAAAAACCTTCTGCTTTCCATTGAGGATGCCCCGCTTGATTTTTCGCTTATTTTTTCCGGCAAGAAGAGCCGCAAAGTGAATGGGCTTTACAAGCCTGACGGACGGGAAATCATCATTCACAACAGGAATTTCACCGGTGACGGAGGGGAACAAAATGAAAATGCCCTTGTTTACACGGCGATTCACGAGTATGCCCACCATCTTCACGCCTGTAAACGGGGCGGAAAATTGCCGGGCCGCGCCCATACGCGGGAATTTTGGGCGATTTTCCATACACTGCTCGAAAAAGCCGAGAATTTAAACCTTTATAGCAGTAATATTGACGCTTCACCCGCCCTGTCCGAGCTGACTACCCGCATAAAAGACGGATTTCTTACTGAAAACGGCAGGCTGTTAAAGGAATTGGGTCGCCTTCTTGTCGAGGCGCAGGAGCTTTGCGCCGGAATAAGTCTCCGCTTTGAAGACTATGTGGACAGGATACTCTGTATGCCGCGCGTTTCGGCAAAAATCGCCGTCAAGATGTTTCAGTACGACATAAGGCCGGAAATTGGGCCGGATAATATGCGTTTTGTGGCGGGAATACGCGGCGAGGAGGCGCGTGGTGAAGCGGAAAGGGCTTTTCTCGCTGGCAAGAGTCCAGACACGGTGAGGATGAGCTGTAAGTCGGGAAACACGGAAGAGGACTCCCGTACACGGCTTGTCAAGGAAAAGCAGCGTATAGAACGCACGATAGACGCTCTCTCGAAACGCCTTGACGAAGTTGAACGTGAATTAGAACGTGAATTAGAATGTGAATCAGCGGGGATGTAAAAAACGTTTTTTTCAAAGACTAGAACAATTTATAAACCGGAAGCAAAAGTTTTACGTTTTTTGGCGGTGCTTGCGCTTTCCGGTGTCGCGTACGGGTTGTACAAAGGGGTATTGGACAACTACCTTGCCGAGATAGTCCACTTTCCGCCGTTTGAGCGCGGAATTGTGGAATTCTTCCGCGAGCTTCCCGGCTTTCTTGTCGTGTTCATACTCGCGTGGATGTACCGTATGAGCGAAAACCGAATATTTAAGATAGGGCTCTTTATCATGACGCTGGGCATTGCAGGGCTCTTCATATCGGGCGCGGGGAAAATAATCGTGATTTCGTTCATTGTGCTCGCAAGTTTTGGCGAACACATAATTTTACCGCTCAAGAGCACGATAACGCTGGGGCTTGCGAAGAAAGAGGCGAGCGGCGCGGCTCTTGGCGTTACAAGCGCCATAGGTCAGTTCGGCAACATCATGGGATACATGATTGTCGCGCTGTTGTTTTTTATATTCACGCGGCTTGGCTTTCAGCGCGGCGATGAGACGCGCTTCAAGGCGGTATTCCTCTCCGCAGCGCTTTTAATGGCGCTTTCTGTTGTGTTTGCGCTGGCAATTAAAGGAACTTCCGCAAGAGTCGAGCGGCGCAGGGTGTACTTCGCAAAAAAATTTTTCAAATACTATATGCTGGAAGTGTTTTACGGGGCGCGCAAACAGGTATTTCTTACCTTTGCCCCTTATGTGATTATTCTACAGTACGGCGCGGATACATCGGTAATATCGCTGCTCTTTGCCGTGAGCGCCGGGGTCTGCATACCTCTCAGCACCATAACAGGCCGCATCATAGATATGATGGGGTACAAGTTTGTCATGGTGACGGACACGCTGCTCTTGGTTATCGTATGTTTTTTTTACGGCTTTTCGCACAGAATTTTTCCGGCTGACATCGCGTACATCGTTGTCTGCGCAAACTATGTACTCGATGCGGTTATTTCCCTTGCAAGCATGGCAAGCAATGTCTATGTGAAGGACATCGCGGCGAATCAGGAGGAGGTGACAGCGACTCTGTACACCGGCATCTCCGTGAATCACGCTATAAGCATTTTTATCGCGTTGATGGGCGGGTGGATATGGAAAGTTACCGGGATAGAAGTGTTGTTTTCGATTTCCGCGTTTCTTGGACTCTTGAACAGCATCTACGCCGCGACAATCAAGCGGGGAGAAGGCGAGGTAAGGCCTTGGCAGCCTAAAAGATGAGCTGTAATGATTTCCACCTGTGATTGCCTTTAGAATTTACACCCTAAATTTGTCCACTCCCGCTTGACAGAGGCAACACGACGCTTGACAGCGTGGGGAAAAATCTCCATGATAAAACAGATTCAACCAACAGGGGGTAAACGAAAGGGATTGAAAGGGAGCGATGTTGATATCGAGGGTATATTCAAGTCCTTCGGGGACTTTGATGTTCTAAAAAATGTCACTCTTGACATTAAAAAAGGCGAATTTTTTTCGCTGCTTGGGCCTTCGGGCTGTGGAAAGACTACGTTGTTGCGCATCATAGCCGGTTTTGAGAACCCTGACGAAGGCAGCCTGAAGATAGACGGCGCCAATGTCTTGCCGTTTCCCCCTAACCGCAGGCAGGTAAACACTATATTTCAAAACTACGCGCTGTTTCCGCACCTCACCGTGTTTGAAAACGTAGCGTTTCCGCTTCGTATAAACCACGCTCACCGTGATGATGTCGAGGCCAAGGTGTACGAGTATTTAAGGCTCGTACAGCTCGAAAGTCATGCGCGGAAGAAGCCGAACCAGCTTTCGGGCGGGCAGAAACAGCGGGTAGCGATAGCCCGCGCCCTGATAAGGGAACCGCACGTCCTCCTGCTTGACGAACCGCTTTCCGCTCTTGACGCAAAGCTCCGCCAGCATATGCTCATCGAACTCGATGAAATCCACGACAAGATAGGGATTACCTTTATCTACGTTACCCATGACCAGCAGGAGGCGCTTTCCGTGTCCGACCGTATCGCCGTGCTTGACCAGGGCAAGGTGTTGCAAGTCGGTACGCCGCATGAAATATACGAGAGCCCCGCCACAGGCTTTGTCGCTCATTTCATAGGTGAAACTAACCTGTTCGATGGCAAGGTTGCCAGGGTTGAAAAGATAGACGCGCCGGAGCCTGAGTACATGGCCGAGTTGGACATTCCGGAACTGGGCAGGATAAAGGTAACTACGGATGACAAGGTCAAGGTTGGAGAAAAGGTGAGTTTTACCGTCCGCCCGGAAAAAATCGTTATCTCGACTGAAAGACCGGTAACGAAGCGCGGGGATATAAATATGCTGCAAGGCATAGTCGATGAACCGATATACTCAGGATTTCAAACTAAGTACTATATCAAGACACGTAATGCCGGAGCGCCGGCGGTTATCCGCGTGATAAAACAACACGCCCGTTACTCCGATGAGGGGCCGGAGATAGTTTGGCGGGACGAGGTGTACCTGTCGTGGAGCGCAAACGACGGATACATAGTCGGCACTGCGGGTGGCGGCGAATGAACGCGGCAAAGCCGGATGGTACGGGAGGGGGAACGCTGTTAAAACGAAACCTGGGTACGGTTTATTCAGGGGCGATGACGGCATGGGCGAGCGTTTTTTTCCTTGCCCCGCTCCTGATAATCGTGGTTTACAGTTTCCTAAAAAAAGGGTTGTACGGCGGCGTAACGCTGGATTTCAGCTTTGACGCATACATAGCGCTCAAAAATCCCAATATCGCGGTAATTTCCGTCAAAACACTGTTAATATCGCTTGCCGCGACTGCGATAACCATACTGATAGCGTTGCCATGTGGGTATTTTATGGCTCGCAGCAAACATCAAACCCTGCTCTTGATGCTGATAATCATACCTTTTTGGACGAATTTTCTGATTCGCGTCTACGCATGGATGAATATTCTGGGTAGCAACGGTTTTTTGAACGATTTTCTTTTGAGTATAGGCTTTATTAAAGAGCATATACCCTTCCTCTACAACCAAAACGCCGTAATTTTAGTGCTGGTGTATATGTACCTCCCCTACGCTATACTGCCACTGTACTCGTCAATCGATAAATTCGATTTTTCGCTGCTTGAGGCGGCGCGGGATCTCGGCGCCGCGACTCCGCAGGCTATCCTAAAAGTGTTGCTCCCAAACGTGCGAAGCGGGATTTACACGGCGTTTTTGTTCACATTCATCCCCATATTCGGCGCTTACGCCGTACCGCTGCTTGTAGGCGGCAAGGACTCGTATATGCTGGGCAACGTGATAGCCGACCAACTCACCAAGTCCCGCAACTGGCCGCTAGCCTCCGCGATATCCATGGTTCTCACTGTGGTAACGACTATCGGGGTGGCTTCCATGCTGGGACTGCAAAAACGAGATGAAAGACGGCTCGGTAAACACAAAGGCGGAAAAAGTTGAACGGCAGAGGCATACTCTACGCGGCGGTAACAAAATTACGCGGCAATAAACCGCAAGGCGAAGCGAACCGGCACGCCCGCCGCGCCGCGGCACGCCGCGCATTCTCGTTCACGGAAGTGGTATTCATCTGTACTCTTGTTTTCCTCTTCCTTCCTCTGTTTGTGCTTATACTCTACTCGTTCAACTCGGCAAAGAGTATGCACTGGACGGGTTTTTCGTTTATCTGGTACGAACAGTTATTTCTCAATTCCCGCAGCCTCTGGCGCGCCTTCTGGAACAGTATGCTGATAGCGTCAACTTCCGCCGCCACAGCCACGGTTCTGGGAACGCTGGGCGCCATAGGCGTCAACTGGTACCGTTTCCGCATAAGGTCGTACACCCAGATAGTCTCGTTTTTACCCATGGTGCTCCCTGAAATCATCATAGGCGTATCGCTCTCAATCTTTTTTTCCGGCATAGGATTAAAGCTCGGACTCCTTACCATCTTCATCGCCCACACCACTTTCAACCTGCCCTTCGTCTTCCTCATGGTGATGGCGCGCCTTGACGAAT
>JAIRMY010000209.1 GCA_031258335.1 Spirochaetaceae bacterium
CCTCAAGCCAATACATACAACGTTACCGTAGGCAGCAGCGCAACGTTGCAATGGAGTAACTCGCCTCCGCACGCCAATATCACCGTAAAGTAAGACGGTAATGTGAGTTATTCCGTTAATAGTCTTTTCCTCAATAATGCGCGTACAGTGGGTGCGGCGCCTGTCAGCCTTGTTTTTACAGAGTGTCCCAAACTGGAGGTTTCTTCTGTAGGCGTAACGTTAGGCAACTCGAACATAATTCTATGCAGAATCGTATCATATAATAGGTGCGGGCATTCTGTTTAGCAGCGTACATGACGCAACGACTTTCAATAAAAATACGATTGCAGGCAGTGATGCAAGCTCTGTTCTTACGCTTAGCGATAATTTGGAACTTTACATAGCAGAAGGAAGCTCCGGCACACTTAGCAATATCAATGTGGATTTAACAAACGTCGGGCGCATAACTTTTGGCAGGGCGGGTAAGCTTTACCTTGATACAGGAGGCAGTATCACCACAGGCGCGGGCGCTGGAAATCTTGCCCATACCGGCCATATTGCCGCCAGCAGTTTAGACGCCGGAAACCCTTGGGACACCGAAGGCTTTCTGCTCGTAGGTACACTTTCAGCAGACAATAAAATTCACGCCGGTTCTATATTGGCGGGTTCACTAGGCACAAGCAGTAGCAACTTCATAGCCGCCGGCGGCTCTTTTGCTAAAGTTGAAGGGGTACTTTCAGGCGCTGATGCGCAGACTATTACCCTTGGTAACGACGGCGGCAGCGCCTCTCTGGGCGGCTCTATACTGATATTCAACAACTAAGCGTCCTGCCGGAAATGAGGGAACGCCCGCAAGCCCAGCGGCTTGCGGGCGTTCATTTTTGCGAGGGCTCATCCCTGTCTGTTGCGGGCTAACCCTCGCCGCTTTGCGGCGGGGGCGTTTCATCATTATTATTATATCATGGAACCTAAACGTATAGCGGAGTTGGAAAACCTCATCAGGGGCTATCAGGACTCTTACTACAACGGCGAAGCGGAAATCTCCGATGCGGAATTTGACGCGCTCTGGGACGAGTTAAAGCGGCTCGACCCGGAGAGTACGGTGATTACGCGGATTGGGGCGGATAAGAGCGACGGCTTTCCAAAGGCGCGCCACCTCATTCCCATGGGGAGTCAGGAAAAGGCGGCTAACCCCGGTGAATTCCGCGCGTGGGCGGAAAAACTCAAGCTGCCGCTGTACATCGCTCAGTACAAGCTGGACGGCGCAAGCCTCGAACTTCAGTACGGCGGCGGTCGTCTTGAGAGGGCGCTGACTCGGGGAGACGGGGTCAAAGGCGACGATATAAGCGCTAACGCCCGCAAGATGAAGGGCGTTGTAAACGATTTGGGCGTGGACTGGAGCGGCGGGATACGCTGCGAAGTGCTCAGTTCCATGAAGTCTGGCGGAATAAGCACACGAACAAGGCAAACTGCCGGAACGCGGCAAACGGCCTCATGCGGAGGAAGGACGGACAGGGCTGCGAAGACCTTACACTCATCGCCTACGATGCCTCGGCGGACGGGGACGATGGCTATTTCAAGACGGAAACCGAAAAAATCGCATGGCTCAAGGCGCGCGGCTTTAACGTAAGCGAGACGAGGAAATTCAATACCCCGGACGAGGTGATAGAGTACCGAAGACTGGTGTCGGAAAAACGGGTGAATCTGCCGTTTGACATAGACGGACTCGTGGTAAAAGACGACAAAACGGACATGGAAGACCTGCGCCTCGCCCGGCCTGAACGCCAGATAGCGTTCAAATTCGAGCTTGAACAAGCGGTGAGCATACTCAAAGATGTGGAATGGAGTGAATCCGGCGCCACGTACACGCCCATAGGGATAATTGAGCCTGTACGCATCGCTGGTACGACGGTCAAACGCGCCAACCTCTGCAATCCGGCGATGATACGGGACATGAAACTCAAGATAGGCTCCGCCGTGGTTGTTGTAAAACGCGGTGAAATAATCCCAAAAATTGAGGGCAGGGCGGTGCGGGAAGACGGTTTCGGACCGGACGGGGCGGCCCCGGATATGCCGCTGTTTAACGAAGTATCCGGCGAGGCCGATAGCCGCCTCCTGCCCATAGAGATACCAGCAAAATGCGAAAGCTGCGGTTCATCTCTTGTTGATGCCGGAACAAGGCTTTACTGCCCCAACCCCGCCTGCCCGAAAAGGTTGCTCCACAGGATAGTCAAATGGGTGAACGTGCTTGATATACGCGAGGCCGGAAAAAAAACCCTGATGCAGCTCTTTAACAAGGGGCGAATCAAGCGTATAGCCGACCTTTATACGCTGGAAGTACAGGAATTGGCGGCCTTTGAGCGCATGGGAGAACTTTCCGCGGCAAAATTGGTACACAATATACGCGCCCCGCGCAGCTTATCGCTTGCGGACTTCATCGCCGGTTTCGATATAGAGGGGGTGGGCAGCCTGACTATGGAAAACATCACGCTTGCAGGCTACGACAGTCTGGAAAAACTCCGCGCCGCAAACGTAGAGGAACTTTCCGGTGTCTTCCTTACCGGAGAAATCACCGCCCGCTCCCTGGTTGACGGCCTCAGAGAAACGGCGGACGACATGGATGCCGTACTCAAAACAGCGATGATTACCATTACAAGCGCCGCGCGGCGCCCACTTGCAGGGCAGTCTTTCTGCTTTACCGGCGAACTCAAAACCATGAAACGCGGCGAGGCGGGGGAAAGAGTCAAGGCGCTGGGCGGCACGGTAAACACGTCCGTCTGAAAGTCCCTCACATCCCTCTTAACCAATTAACCTGCAAGCGGATCCTCAAAAAACTGAAACGCCGCCAAATTAGGGGTAAATATAAGAGACGAACAGCGGTTTATCGAAATGGTTTCGGCACCGGTT
>JAIRMY010000238.1 GCA_031258335.1 Spirochaetaceae bacterium
AAACCCTTTATGGGCAGGAAAACCGCCCTATGCGCAGCCTTTCTTACGGCGGTCAGCGGCTTCGCAATCGGATATTCCCAGGAAATGCGCGCCTATATTTTAAAAATGTTTCTGGCGCCCCTCATTGCTCTGGCTTTCCTGAATTTGCTCAAAGATATGTCCATAAAAAACATCCTCCTGTACCTGCTCCCTTCCGTATGTATCGTAAACAGCCATTATTACGGAATCCTCTTTATCATAGCAAACTATTTGTTTTTCCTGTCTTTTATGGCATTCCGCCGTGTCTGGGACCGGAAAAAGTTTATCGTCTTTACCCTTGTCAACGGCCTGCTTGCCTTGAGTTTCCTGCCCTTTTTCCTCTATATGGTTTTGTATCAGCACTATGATTTTAGCCGGGACTTTACGCCCGGCATAGGACACGGTTTTTTGATGGGGATAATAGCGGTTTTTGCGGTTTCGGTTTTTGTTTTCAGGAAAACAATTATGGGCAGGATAAAGGAAGCCGGAATACTCAAAAAAGAACAACTCCTGTTTGCGGCATATAGTGCGCTTATTCCGGTGTTTATTTTCACCCTCTCTTACGTTATTTCGTTTGTCAGGCCGATGATTTCCTTCCGTTACTTGTGGCCGGTTAACGCCCCCTTCTTTTTCGCTCTGGTGGCGATAGGTATCTTTTGTGTCCATTCGTGGAAAAAATCCGCCTTTGCCGCGCCGCTTCTGGTGTATATGTTCGCCGTGGGACTCAACGGGATAACGCCCGATATTCCCGGCAGAGGGTCGGAAGGATACCAGGAAGCCCGGGCATACATTGCCGCGGACGCGGCGGCCCACCCGGAGCGCAAACCGGTCATGCTCGAAAACGCCCCGCAGAACGCGGCGTATTATGGCTTTGAAATTTTACCCGCCTATTCCGCGGGCGAATCCTATGACGTGTTATATGGGTTAAATGATATATTCAATCTGCATGAAATGGAAATGTACGAAAACATGGGGAGTAAAAACATAGACCCTGATAATATGCTGAAAATATATTTTGATTACGATCATCCCACGGGAGACGGCGGGGTGATTTTCAAGAAGTACCAGTGAAGGGCAGCCATTCAGCAGGCGACACAAGGGCTGTTTCACGGCTTCTATGCCGGAATAACATCTTCTTCGGTAACGGAATGTTCGTTTTTGTCTATGATAAAACTTTTCAGCGCGGGTTCGGGCTGCGCGAGAGAAACGATGAGGTAACTCAGCGATCTGTCGAACGCGAGGCGTATATCTTCTTCCGATGGACGCGCCGGTGTGGCCGGGTGGCTGTGGAAGTTACCCAAAAGCACGATGCCGCGCTTTCGTATATCGGCTACGACGGCAAACTGTTCTTCGCTCGACATCGAAAAATGCTCAGGGCTTTCGTCAACATTTTTTAGACAGTAAATCTTGATGGCCTTTTTGATCCCGGTTTCGTCAATTACGCCGGCAAGCAGTCCGCACGCTTCGTTTGGCAACGCGGCGCGGCTGTGCTCAACAATAGTTTCAAATAATTCTTTACCCAGAATCAGCATGAACCGCCGCCCATGAAATAGAGCAGTTCAACTACATCGTTTTCGTTCAAAGTTATGGCGTCAAACTCCTCGCGCTTCCGAATCACGCCGTTTAATTGAGCCGTAACGTACAGCGCGTCAGTGGTCTTTAACTCGTCAAGCATCCCGTTTATGCTTACACCGCCTGAAACTTCGGCGGGCTTCCCGTTTACAGTAATACGCATAGTTCCTCCGTAAAATTCATTTACACATTTCACATTCCGGCTTATCGTAGTCTATCAGCCCTGAGAGGCCGGTGATAGAAGGATTTTTGCCGCACACGGCGCATGAATCATTTTTTGCGAATGAAACCGTCCTAAAATCCATTGAGAGCGCGTTGTACATTAAAAGCCGTCCATTGAGGAGGCTGCCCAATCCTAAGAGGTACTTTAGCGCCTCCGTAGCCTGAAGGCTGCCTATCACGCCGCCTAAAACTCCGAGTACGCCGGCCTCACGGCAGCTTGGTACTGCGCCCGGCGGCGGCGGCTCGCTGAATATACAGCGGTAACAGGGCCCCTCCCCCGGTATGTAAGTCAAAAGCTGCCCCTGAAAGCGTATTATCCCCGCGTGCGAAAAAGGTTTTTTAAGCATAACGCAGGCATCGTTGATCAGGAATTTTGCCGGAAAGTTATCCGTGCCGTCTATGACAAAATCATAATCCTTGTCCCGCACTATATCGGCGATGTTGGACGCGGTAACTTTTTCGTTGTATACGGCGACATCAACGTCACTGTTCATCGCGTTGATCGTTTCCAGCGCGGAGCGTGTCTTTGATTTGCCCACATCCGCCGTTGAGTGGATAATCTGGCGCTGAAGGTTGGAAAGATCCACCGTGTCGGCATCCACTATCCCTATAGTCCCAACGCCGGCGGCGGCGAGGTACATGGCCGCCGGAGCGCCAAGTCCGCCCGCGCCTATGATCAGCACCCTTCCGTCAAGCAGTTTCCTCTGTCCGGCGCCGCCGACTTCTTTCAAAATAATATGCCTTGAATACCGTTCAAGCTGGGCATCTGTGAGAGTCATGCGGAAAGCCCTCCTTTGACAACGAGTAGCCTGTAGGTTCCGTCCTCCAGTTTTTCTATGCTGGTAACCCTGTGTCCCTCGTCCTTGAGGCTGCGCGGTATATTCTGAACCGGTTCGCCTCCGTTGAGCCGCACTTCGAGCACATCGCCGTCATTTAACTCCTCAAGCGCGACCTTTGTCTTAACAAAGGTCATGGGGCAGACCACGCTTGTAATGTCAATGCCCGCTTCCGCCTTACCAACATTCATACGCTCCTCCTCCGTACATTCTACGCCGTAATTTCTTAATATGCAAGTAGGTATAATAGTAATTCTGTGCCAATGGAGGGAGCAGTGGATAATTAATAATGAATAATGAATAGTGAATAATGAAGAGGGGGGGAAGGCATCTCCAAAGGCGATAGCCTTTGGCCCGGAAGGAGGGATTAACTCGTTAGTCAAAACTTCCACCTCTCCCCCTATGGGCGCATCCCCGCGCTTCGCGCGGGGTCGGGCTTTGCGGGGTTTCATCCTTTGCTACGCAAAGGACGCTTCGCGCCCCTCCAATCCCTTGCGCTTGTCCCGCATTCCTGTACCGCTAGCGCGGCTGCCGCCCCCCTCATTGTTCATTGTTCATTGTTCACTATTCCCTTTTTCGCAAAATGCCGGTTAGAATAGTAACAAAATATGCGCCACCGATTTCTCAGGATACGCCTGCTCTTGACCGCCGCGCTTTTGTCCACATTAGCCTTGCCCGCCGTCACTCGTGAGATTGAGATAAAAGTCGTTGACGGCGACCTTGACGAGCCGCTTGCAGGCGCCGTTGTACACCTGCCTGACGGTACAGTTCAGGATACCGGCAGTGATGGCACAGCGATTTTTTCCCTGCCGGACGAAGAATCACAGGAAATAAGAATCTCATATCCGGGATACGAGAGAGCGCTCCTCATGGTAGGAACTGACAACAGCTATACTGTTACCATGCGTATGTTTGCCAGGGGCATGGAAAACGAGGAACTTGTCATAGAAGGAGCCATGCCAGGGACAGGCAAGGCGCGGAGCGGGCGCAGCGTTTCGATGAACCGCGAAGAAATCGTGCTTACCGCGGAAATAGGGCTGATAGAAGACATCATGGCGTCAATAAAACTGCTGCCCGGCGTGGGTTATACAGGGGTATTCAACGCGAATCCTTCGATTCGCGGCGGGCAGCCCGGTGATTTGAAGGCGTCGCTCGACGGCTTTTATGTGGATAACCCGTATCATTGGGGCGGCGCTTACTCCATATTCGACCCGAAAATCATAGAAAGCGCGGAACTGCATCACGGCGTTTTTTCGGCGCGGTATACGCATACAATCTCAGGGCTACTGGAACTAAAGTCACTGCGCGCCTCGAGCGATTATGTCGAAGCCGGACTTAACCTTTCTACCAGCGCAGCCGGATTTAATGTTTCGTATCCGCTCCCGGATTTTTCCAATATGGGCGGGGAGATGCGCGGCGCGGTTATGCTGATTGGAAAGATAACGTACTGGGATCCGTTCGTTGCCCTTGCAAAAGAATTTTCGAATTTTATTCCCATACTGCTTCCCATCAACGTGGTATCTGTAGCGCCGTATATCAGGGCACTGACGATGCTGGCAAACTACCGGCTTTCTGCAGGCATGGAGTTAAATATTACAGGCTATGTAGGCGGCGACGGAGTCGGACTCTTGTACAACAACAGCAGCCGTAATATAGATATATTAAGCAATTCCACGCTAAAATTTACATGGGATAACTTAATCGCTTTTTCGGCGATAAATCTGCTCGCAAATCCAAACCCGGATATGATGATAAAAACAAATATTGGGTTTTCTTATGATTCGCAGATTTTTGACGCTGAGTATAGTTATGATGTTGCCAGGTCAGGCATACCACTGCCTATGGGCGACTCAGTGCAAAAATACGAGGACAAAACAATAGGCATACAGGCGCGTGTTGATTTTGACTGGGATATAAAAAACGGATTTTTGTTTTCAGCGGGTGTAGAAGAATTAAACCGCCGGTGGATTGAAACCGCCTATTCAAACGTGGCTATAGACGGAGATTTCAGTGATGAATACAGAGCCTTTTTGCGTGTTACTCCCGATGTAGATAATATGGGATTCTTTTCCGGACTGTATTCCCTTGTCGAGTACAAAGATCCCACCGGACGCTTCGATGCCGAAGCCGGGCTACGGATGGACCATCTATATTTTGCCGGAAATACGTTTTATATTCAAACAATGCCTGTTTTGAATCCGCGCCTTAATTTTGCGTACTATCCGTTGAAAAATCGCGGCGGCGTTGACCTTTTAACGTTGACCGCAGGCACGGGTCTGTTTTCGTCGCTGAATGACAATATCGCGTACATAGACAAAAGTTACGGGATAAAAGACTTTGACCTGAAGCAAAGCAGGGCCCTTACCGGCGTAACAGGAATGGAACTGGATTTTTTAGGCGATTGGATTTT
>JAIRMY010000250.1 GCA_031258335.1 Spirochaetaceae bacterium
CTTGTCCGCTAGGCTCTGGACGCTTGCTAAAGGCAGGTAAAACTCCTCATCCTCGCTTCCGCCGGCGCTGAAAATCCCCGCCACCGTGAATTCGCCGCTATTCGTACCGGTTTGCAGAACAACAGTGTCCCCTATTTCAAGCCCGAACTTTCGCGCCGCTGTCTCACCCGCCATCAGCGCGTTCTTATCCTCATCGTTAAGCCAGCGTCCCTGAGTGTCCCACCAGCTCTTCATGTTCCGCATTCCTGTATCCACAGACTCGCCTGTGGGGAGTTCGAGGTGTTGGTTGAACCACGCGCCTACGAGCCTGACCTCGCCCTCCCCGGCCGAGACGGCTGTCGCGGCGGCGGGCTTGATCAACTGGGCGCGGGATTTAAGGTAAGGGGTAAAATCCACGATGTTGAAGGCCCAAAAAATCGTTTTTATGTTCCCCAATTCAGATTCTTTCAAATATTTGTCCGACACGCCCTCGCCGTCGCTGACCCCGTAAAGGTCGTCCAGCAGGGATGCCCCGCGGGGAAGCACGTTGATGTTCGCCCCGTAGGTCTTCAACTCCTGATTCACCTTGTCGCCAACGTCAAACATCACGTTGAGCATCGCCGTCGCCAGCGACGCGCCCAGCGCGACTGTAAGCGCCACCATCAGCATCTTCCCCTTTTGCCTAAAGAGCGCGCCGCGCACCATACTCCAAAACATTTTTTTCCTCACTTAAACCTGTTTTTCTCGTTTTCCAGATTCGCCGTCTCCACCACCATAGAGCCGCTGCGCAGACTGTAGGCGAGCGGGACGGGGTTGCAGCCTCCCTTGAAGCCTATAGTGGAAATGTTCATCACCACGTCGCAGAGGCGGCAGATCACCTCGTCTTTCCGCTCGTAGTACCCTGTCGCGCCGCAAATATCGCAGGCATCAAGCCCCACCCCGTAAGCCACGGCGTTTTTTTTAATCACGATGAAGCGGACTTCCGTGCCGTCAGAGGTATTGTACGCGAAGCGGTGGAGGTGTCCGTCCTCTATCTGGGTAAGCGGTATGAGTATCTCGCCTCCTTCTATCGTCATAGGCTCGGCGGGCGAGAGTTCCACGCCCTTCTCCGTGTACGCCTTGACCACGGTCATGGCCAGCACGGAAGCGGTAAAACATAGCGCCGCGGCAGCGCTCCAGCGCCGCCCCCGCCTAACCGCGGCGCGGACCTTGCGGCATTCCGCCGGGTTGTTTCCGGCTATCGCGGTCTTTAACCCGGAGATAAACAAGGCGAGCGGCAGGAGAAGGCTTATCCCCATCACCGTGTAGATGAAGAAGGCGCTGTTGTTCACACCGGCGATTATCAAGGCAAAGAGCCAGCGCGTCATCGGTATGATGCGCCGCGCCAGCAAAAATTGGACGATTACAACGAGTTGATTGCATATCGTAACGGCAAGCGCGGCGGTAAGTAGCGCCTTGACAAGTTTTTCGGGCAAGGCTCGGGCCGTTTTATAAATCGCGGACGCGCTTAGAACGACAACGGCAAGCCCCGCGGTAAACCCTATCAGGCGAAACAGGAAATCCGTGCTGAATATACTTTCTCCGGGAAGCGCAAATTCTGTCGGGTAGAGGAGTACAGGAGGCAGCGCGTACAACAGCAACGCCGCTAGGAGCATCGCGGTTACAAAAGTTTCCACCCGCCGCGCCTTGTCAGCGTCCTTTTGCGGGGAACGCCACAAAGAAACGATGTACAGGATGCCAAACAGTATCGCGGCTGACAGCGTCCATGTATTGAAAAAACCGCGGTTTATCAGCGCCGTAGTCCTCCGCAGCACGGCGATGACAAGGGCCGCCGCGGCGCCGGCGGCGCATCCCCACGCGGCGGCGCGTTTACGCCGCTCTGAGCCTTCTTTTAGCAGAAGCGCCCAGAGCAACGCCACGAGTATCCCCGTTACTGTCGAACTTTCAATCACCCGGATAAGGTATCTAAGCATAGTTTCTATAGTCTAACAAAAAATAAAAAAAATCCAGCCGCCCGGATTTACGTTTTCGTCGGGCGGCCGGACAGCGGCAAGCGGCTTACCGTTTACCAAGACGGGCCGGCGTAGTTTACCGTCCATTCCGCTACCAGCGGCGTTGTCCAAAATCTACCCGGTACGCCCGTTTCATTATCAACGTGCAGAACATAACCCAGCGCTTCGGGGTTCTGTATCGAGAAACGCACCGTGTAAGTGCCGGGTCCGCCGCCGGGGAGCTTTATGTTAGCCCCGTAATGCGGGCCGTCGCTGGCGTTCATAGGCATAAACGTGCCTTCGATCTTCTCACCGGTTGATTTGGTGATCACGTAGTTAACCGTGAGAAACGGAACAAAGTCCCCGACGCCGAAGCCAAGGTCAGTCTCCAGCGCGGAAATATCCGCCTCGATATGCATATCGGACTGGGACGCGGGAAGCCCCGCCCCCGCCGGAAGCATATCTACCGGCTGAAAGTAAACGCCCGCCACGTTTAGAGGTCCCAATTCAAAGTCATCCCCCAATGGGAATTCCTCGAAGCCGGCCTCCTCGCCGGGGTTCACCATGCTTTCGGGCCTGGACCCGCCGCCCTGCTGCCCGCCGTTCGCAAACGCGGCGGACGCGCATACCGCAATCAAAAGAAGTACGATCAGATTTCTGATTTTCATTGTACCACCCTTATAAAAAATTTTCCCGCTTCCAAAAGGAGTCGGGTTAGTACCACATTTCCAGCGCGGCTGCTTCAAGTGAGTTAGCCCGCTAGAACATAACCAAACTAG
>JAIRMY010000020.1 GCA_031258335.1 Spirochaetaceae bacterium
GGGATAATGGGAACGCCGCCGCGGACGGTAAGCAATGATTATGTAGTGCGTTTTGAGTGCCGTCATTTCCAGATATTGAAAACCAATAAAAACCTGCCGCGGCCCAAGGACAAGGTAACAGTCCTAATCAGGCTGGATGGCAGTTTTTGTATACAGTGGAAGAATAATTCTCTCCTCGCCCCGGAGATTGTAATGCCAAAAAAAAGTCAATCTGATAACAATGCCGCATGATGTCAAGAGGACATTTTAATTGCGCTAAAACAGGGGACATTTTAATTGCGACTTGACACGCGGCTTGACAATCAACTCCGTGATATGTAGTACGATACCCGCTGCTTCCACCTGTGGGAAGACAGCGATAAGACGTATATGCTCACTGACTATGTAAACTACCTTTTGATAAATTCCGATAATTAAACAGGAGGAAAAATGGTTCGCAGTTTATGGACCGGCGCGTCCGGCATGATAGGGCAGCAGGCTAACATTGACACAATTTCTAACAATTTGGCCAATGTCAATACATCGGGGTTCAAGAAGGTGCGCTCGGACTTTGAAGATCTGTTGTATCAAACCCTGCGTATTGCCGGGACGCCGGCAACCGAAGACACGGTAACGCCGGTCGGGATACAGATGGGGCACGGGGTGAAAGTCGCCGCCACCCAGCGTATGTTCACGCAGGGCTCGCTGCAAAATACGGATAACGTCTATGACCTCGCGATACAGGGTGAGGGTTTTTTTCGTATACAGATGTATGACGGCTCGGACGCTTATACCCGCGACGGCGCGTTCAAGGTTGACAGCGACGGTCGGCTCGTTACCAGCAACGGGTACTGGGTGCTGCCGGATATAATCATGCCGGAAAATTTTTTGCCGCAGACCATCAACGTTACAAAGACAGGGGCGGTTACGGTAAAAATTCCCAATCAGGATGATCCTGTACCCGTAGGGCAGATAGAGTTGTACCGGTTTCCAAATCCGGTGGGGCTTACCGCCGTCGGTGAAAATCTTTTTAAGACGACGCAGGCTTCGGGTGAAGCCATACCCGGCAGGCCGGGGTTTGAAGGGATGGGGCAGACCATACACAAATTCCTTGAAATGTCAAATGTTTCCGTAGTGCGCGAGATGGTAGATCTGATAGTCGCGCAGCGCGCCTATGAATTTAACTCACGCGCCATTCAGACAAGCGATAATATGCTAGGCACGGCTACAGGGCTGAAGCGGTAACACGGGCAGGGGCGGATTATGGAGATAACTGGCGCGGCGGCGTATCAGCTTGATAACAACAGGTATTCGCTTGACGCTCTTACAGAAATAAACAAGACGGTAAATAAAACCATGGGCGGGCGCGAGGCGGATTTTTCAGAGTACATGGCCGGCGCGGTTTCAGAGCAGGCGCGGCCAAAAGTTTACATTGACAAAAATGACAAGCTGTACGAGCAATGCGAGGCGCTGGAAACTTTTCTGCTGAAAACGTTGATTAACGGAATGCGTAAGACGGTCGAAAAATCCGAATTGAGCAAAACCGGTTTTGCCGGCGAAATGTACGAAGATATGCTGTACGATGAATACGCAAAAGATTTTACCCGTAACGCGGGCTTCGGCCTCGCCGAGTTGGCCTACCTTGAATTGACCCGCCAACGCCAGCCAACGCCAGCCAACGCCAGCCAACGCCAGCCAACGCCCGCCAGCGCCGGCCAGCCGGTTTACAGGCGCTCCGCGCTAGCATCCTGAAAGCGAATTTCGGCTTCTGCCCTCAACATGAAAAGGGCGCTTGGCATACGCGGCTGATAGAGAGACGGTCAGCGCGGCGCATAGCCCTTTTGTCTTTACCATGCTAACCTTTATACCGATATATCGTATTAGGAGTAAAGATTTAGATGGAAGATCAGGCTGAACAGCTCAGAGACTTGGTTAGAACCAGAGAGGGCGGCTCTCTGCCACGGTCCGGGAAATCAAAAAATACAAGGATTATTACCGTTACAAGCGGAAAAGGCGGCGTTGGCAAGACTAACCTTTCAGTGAATCTTGCTCTGGCGTACGCCCGTATCGGGAAAAGAGTCATCGTTATGGATGCCGATCTGGGACTTGCTAACGTAAACGTAATATTAAAGCTGGTGCCAAAATGGAATCTCTACCACGTGATTTGCAAACAGAAAACAATGCTGGAAATTCTTGTCGAAACAGAGTATGGAATCGGCATTGTAGCCGGGGCTTCGGGCTTTTCCAAGATAGCTAATCTAACGGAAGATGAGCGGGCAAACTTTATCAGGGAGTTGAACACCCTTTCCAGCGCGGACATCATCATCATAGATACGAGCGCCGGTATATCCAGCAATGTTCTGGACTTTGTAGCGGCGGCGGACGACGCTATTGTCATTACAACCCCGGAACCGACGGCGATTACAGACGCCTACGGGATTGTAAAAATAATCGCTACCGAGATTGAAAAAATGGATATGGGACTAAAACTCGTGGTAAACCGCGCAAGCAGCGCGCCGGAAGCGAAAAAAGTCGCAGACCGCATGATAGCCATAGCGGGACAGTTCTTGAACATAAAACTGGAATACCTTGGCTTTGTATACGATGATATAGCCGTTTCACAGGCGGTACACAAACAACGGCCTTTCATGGTAGACTCTCCCAGGAGTAAGGCCGCGCAGTGTATTCAGCATCTCGTAGGCCGCATGGAAAAGACCGAAATTCGGGATGGCGGCGGTTTTAGCAATATGTTAAAGCGAATTTGGGGCAAATGACGCGGCGGTTTAGCGCCGGCAGTTACCGGCAGTTACCGGCAGATAGATGAAACCTTTTGAGGATATGATTTGTTTAATCCTTTGTTGGCCGGCATTGTTGCCGGAGGCGCCTTTTTAGTATCTTTCATAATCAGCCTTTGTGTAAGAACGCCGTTTCTATATTCCGCGTTGCGGGCTTTGTGTTTTGCCGGCGGTTTTTTTGGGATTATAGCCGGAATATACTTTTTGTACAACAAATTCCTGTCATCCGAAGCGACGGAACAATTCGAAAATCAGGGCGGAGGCAGCGGGGTATCCGGTCATAGTGTTGATTATTCTGTCGGAGATGATGATTTCTGGCTTGACGGCGCAAAAAATATGTCCGCGGAAGCCGGTCCTAGCGTATCCGCTCAAAACGCGGATGATCTTTATGAACCGCTGGAAGAGCTTACACCGGAAAACGAGGATGCTCCGTACCTGTCCGCCGCTCCCATTGAAAACATAGGCGGAGCAGATTCCGGTATGGAACATGGGGTACTAGAACAAAGCGGTAATAAAGTATATGATGAAAAAGGGGATTCGGCGTTGACGCGGGATGCGTCTGCTTCCTCTGATAACGGTTACGATGTGAATATGAGCGCCTTTATACCGGGTATGCCTGCCGCCGGGGACGGCGGACGGCAAAAAATGGGGTCGCCGTTGTATATGTCCGGGCCGGCTATTACGGGCGAAGTGCCGGTAAGCCTGTCGTTGGATAGTAAATCCGGTAACGCGGGGGTGAATTTTGATTTTAACAAGCAAAAGATGGCAGAGGCTATTCAAACTTTACTGAGAAAGGATGAAGGATAGTATGGGGAGATCCCTTCTGGAAGAAAAATCAGAAGAAGAACTTTGGCAGGAATACCGTCAAAATAAAGACCCAAAGATTCGCGACACCTTCATAAGGCAGTATGCGCCGCTGGTAAAATATGTGGCGGGGAAAGTCTACGACGGTATGCCGTCTACCGTGGAATTTGACGATTTGGTCAGTTATGGGACTTTCGGCCTGCTGGACGCCATCGAAAAGTTTGATTTAGCCCAGAATGTCAAATTCAAAACCTATGCGGTAGTCCGTATCCGGGGCGCCATATTCGATGAACTGCGTTCAACGGACTGGGTTCCGCGTTCGGTACGTCAAAAGATACGCGAGGTCGAAGAAGCGGTAAGCACACTTGAAGCCCAGCACGGACGCCCGGTAAGCGATCAGGAAATCGCCGCCTATCTGAAAATGGACGAGAACGAATTCATCAAAACCATAGTTAAAATATCCGGTACGTCGGTTTTGTCGTTGAACGATGTATGGTTTTCCGGCGATGAAAACGATAAGATGTCGATTCAAGACAGCATAGAAGGGCCCGAAGCTCTTAAGCCGGATGTCGAAGTTGAGCGTAAGGAAATCCGCAAGATAGTCTACAATGTAATCAATGAACTGCCTGAAAAAGAAAAAAAAATAATAATCCTGTATCACTATGAAGAGTTGACGCTGAAAGAGATAGGCCAGGTTTTGGAAATCACCGAATCGCGTGTTTCACAGTTGCACACAAAAGCGATGCTTAGAATACGCGCCAAATTAACCAACGTCCGTAAAGGTATAATGTAGCGAGGCGCGGTTTGATTGGGTTTGCCGACTTACAGGCCGCGGTAAAAGAAAGGCTGGAGATTGACAGCGCGATTCAGAGCGTTGAAACCGAGGGTTCTACGCTGGAAGCCGCCGTCTCGGAAGCCGCGGTTATTCTTGGCATTCCGATTCGCTACATGGAATACGAAATACTGGAAAAACAAAGCTCGTTTCTGGGACTAGGCAAAGACCTCTGTAAAATACGCGCCTACAGACGTGAAGTTTCTTCCGCGGATGATGAAGAACCGCTTGAAGAAAACGAAATTTTTGATGAACACGAATCCGCCGAACTCTTGCTTGAAGATACAGACGGCGATGTATTTGTGCAGTGCCGGCGCGACGGCGTATACATGAAAGTTACCGAACCCACGGGCGAGGGCGAGCCTGTAACCAAGTCCATGGCAATACACGCGTTATCGAAGCGCGACATTTCATCCTTTGATATGAATGTGGTAGAAGATCTGGTCAAGTACCCTAAAAACGATTATGTCCGAGTAGGGAACTTTCGCAACCTTTCCTTTAACGATACGGTGGTGGGTGTCGAGATTACCGACCAAGAAACAAAGGCTTTCTTAAAAGTAAGCGCGCCAAAGACAGGCGGTTGTGATTTTACCTACGAGGAATACCTTCAAATACTGCATAACAACGGCGTTACGAGCGGCATAAAAGAGGATTTCTTAAAATCTTTTGCCAACAGACCGATTTACAAAGAAAGAGTCTGTGTCGCTACGGCAAAAAAACCGGTGGACGGCCTTAATTCATATGTGGAATATTTTTTTGAAACCGAGCCCAATCGTCTTCAGCTTGCTGAATCAGTTGACGGCAAAGTTGATTTTAAAGAATTAAATATGATACAAAATGTTTTTAAAGATCAAAAACTGGCGGTGATTTATCCCGCCGAAAAAGGGGAGGCAGGGTATACGGTAACCGGTAAAATACTGCCGGCGCATGACGGCAAAGAAATACAGTTTGCTCCCGGAAAAAATGTTCATTTTGCGGCGGATAATGTTACTATTCTTGCCGATATTAACGGACAGGTTATAATATCAAACGGTAAAATAAACGTAGAAGCCGTTTACATTGTCGAAGGCGCCGTCAATTTAAAAACAGGGAATATTCTTTTTCTTGGAAATGTTATTGTACGCGGTAATGTTGAAGAAGGATTTTCAGTTAAGGCATCCGGTAACATTGAAGTTCAAGGAATGGTTGACAAGGCAACGATTGCCGCGGAAGGCGATATAATCGTGCGGCAGGGTATTGCCGGTAAAAAAGGCGAGAGCATCACCTCCGGACGTTCAATTTGGGCGCGTTTTATCGAAAATGCCACCGTATCCGCCGTTTCTACGGTGGTTGTGTCCGATGGAATTCTTAATTCGGTTATTGACTCCGAAAGCCGTATAGTTTGTCAGGGAAAGCGGGCGGCGATTATTGGCGGCGTACTCAGGGCAACCGAAGAGATAAGCGCTAAATCTATTGGAAGCCCGTCGGGCAATACTGAAACAATTTGTGAAGTCGGAATTGACCCAAAGAAAAAAATACTGCTCGACAGCCTTGTTGAAAAGAAAACTAAGCTCATGACGAGCCTTGACTCGATCAACCTTAATCTAAAAACGCTTATCAGCATAAAGCAGCAGCGCCGGTCGCTGACGGAAGACAAGGAAAAATACTTAGAGGAATTGACAGAGGAAGGCAGGAAGCTGACCGATGAATTAAAAACAATAAATGATGAAATCGAAGAAGTAACGCTGGTTTTGCGGAATATTTCGGTAAACGGACGTGTTTCGGCTTCCTCAAAAATTTATCCCGGCGTTATCATCAACATTCGCGACGCAAAGTACAGAGTAACCAACGATTTTAAGGCATCTACATTTATTTTGGAAAACGGACTTATTCGGGTGGTAAGTTATGTCGAATCCAACTCCGGTACACGGCAAAAGGCGGGGAAATAATGGCGATGCAGCCCATTGACCTGCAAATTCTTTTTTCGCGGCTTGATACTGTCGCAAAAGAAACCTCCGCGCAAACCGATGGGCTTACGTTGCGCGGCGCGATAAACGCCTCGGCCTTTGAAAAGCGAAACGAAGAAAAATCACGATCTGTAAACGAAGCGCAGGATACCGATAATGAACTTGAGGCGCTGAGTTCCGGTAAGAATCAGGACTCAAAAAATAAATCAGCAAAACAAAAATCGCAAAAAGAAAACGCGAAACAGGATAAGCGCCGTTTTTTTCACGACCCGTCTCTTGGCAACTATATTGATTTAACCGGATAGGGATTTTTCAAATTGACAGCGGCTTATATTTTTTCAGCATCGGCGCTGCTATTATCCATCGTGTCGTTTTTTGTAATATTTTTTTACGTAAAAAAGCGTACCGCCGTTGACAGAATTCCGGCGGAAACGCGGCGGGCAGTGTCCCTTATCATAAATGAAATAGAACGTATCACCGACCGCGATTCTGAATTGATTGAAGAACGGGTAAAAAAATTAAAATCGTTGATAGAGGATATAGACCGCCGTATCGCCGCGTATGAACGGCAGGCAAAGAGTTATCAAACCGCCTGCGAAGCCCAAAAAAAAATAAAAGAAAAAAAAAACACGGAGGCAACGGAAACATACCGCAGGCTGGGCAGAGCGTACGCGGCAAGAGAAACACCGCCGCCATTGAAAATAAGCGTATCAGAAAACCCGGAGGAGCGTTCTGCCGCTATAACGCTCAAAGCAGCCGAATTATCAGCGGCAGGGGTGCCGGATAACGAGATAGCAAAACGCCTTCATATAACAGTAAACGAAGTAGAGATGGCTTTATTTTTACGCCGGCACGGCGGCGCTGGCGTTTAGGATTCCAGCTTAACCTGAATCAGTTTATAACGGTCATCTTCAAATACCCAGTAAATATCTTCGACAAGCACCTCGCCCGGGCCGCCAAGTTCCAGCGGTACGTTATGTCCGCCGCCTATTATCCAGATTTTAACGGCGGATGAATTTGATGCCCAAAAACGTATGCCATTCTGCGCCTGAATCGTCTGCTCCTCGTCCTTGACAAAATAACGCTCAGTGCGGTTCTGCCTGTTTGCCTCGCGCATGATTTCCCAGCGGAACATACAATACCCGCTGAAGACCGCTTGAAGGGTGAACGGATAGGCGCTCGGTCCTTCAAAGATGATGTTTCGTCCGGCGGCAGTTGCCGGAGGCTGGTCTGGAGCGGGGGTGTCCGGAGACACAGTTAAAGCGGCTTCCTGCTGATTGCCGGTGTTTAGTATCTCAAATCTAAGCTGCGCCCCGACATCGTTCCGGTTTTGCGCGTAGTCCACGGCGCTTATGCGGAGTTCCGGGACGCCATCGCCGTTTATATCAGCCAGCGCTTCGTTATTCAAACCCAGCTTTATCTCTTTTCCCGGCGCGGCAAGCGTTATAACGTCTCCTATGGGACGTAACAAAATCTTGTAGCTGTTATCCGCGGCGGGAATTACCAGCGTATCGCCCTCGTAAAAACGATTTTCCAGAAATCCTTCCGTCAATGAGTATTCGACCGGCACCCGCACAATTTGTTCCTCGACCTTGACGTTCTTTGGCATCAAAAAAAAGTAATACGCCGAACCGCCAAGCAACGCGATAACCACGGCGGCAATCAGTATTTTAATTACAGTACGCGGAATATCTACCGGTGTATGAAGAAGCGGCTCAATGGGAACAGGCTGTTCCTGAATTTTAATGATACGGTAAGCGGAAAGCAGTTCTTTTACATCGAGTCCCAAATATTCGCCGTAGTTTTTCAGAAAACCCAAAAGATAGGTTTCCGCCGAAAACTGGGAAAAATTTTCGGACTCAAGCGCCATGATATGCCTGCGTGCCATGTTTATATCACGCGCCACGTCATCTACGGAAAGCCCTTTGCTTTCACGTTCCGCCTTTAAGCGCTCGCCTATGCTTTTTATTTTTCTGCCTGAATTTTCTACCGGCGGCTGCCGTTCATCCTGTTCCGATATTTTTCCCATTTTGCACCGCTATTCTATATCCCTAAACAGAAAATCATTGTATAAATTTGCCGAACCCGGGGACTCGTACTCCAGAAAACGCCTCTCGGAAATTCCCTGATTCGTTTTTATGTCGGAAAAATCAAACTGAATCTGACTGTCCGCTATCGTTGTTCCCTGCATACGGCGTATTAAAAGACTCGCCGGATCAACGCTTAAAACTATCTCGCGGAAACCCTCCGAGCCGTAACGCCGCGTAAGGCCAGTTTTATCGCTTTTTCACGCGAGCCATCGTCTATGGGCACCGGAGCAGGTCCTGTTATATACGCCGCCGCAAAATTCCGGCGCATCAATGAAAGCCCCTGCCGCGTCGCCATGTTCGCGCCGGAGGAACTTACGCTTTGATTCAGGATTGCACGGTACTCAGGAAGATAAACCGTAAGCATATTACCGTTAAAAACTATTACCTGCCCCGCTGGGCTGGTAAAATCAATGCGCAGCAAATTGGGCGCCTTGTGTACGACCGTTCCATACATATCTACATTGCCCGAGCGTATAACAATGCGCGCCTCGTAATCATCAAACGCCGCGTACTTGTCTGAAACTTGTTCCAGAAACCTTTCCGCGGTAACGATTTGCTGGGCGTTTACTGTTACCGTAATGGCGATAAACAAAAAATAAACGCAAAAAAAACGGTTGTTCACAAAAAACCCCTAGATACACGCCGTGATTAAAACCGCCGTTTCCCATAAACCGGCCGCCCGCCAATACGCGGAAGCCTGACGGCGGTTTTGTGCCGAGGATGAGATTTGAACTCACACGGCCTTACAGCCAGGGGTTTTAAGTCCCCGGTGTCTACCATTCCACCACCTCGGCGGTTCTTTTTTATTCTACACGTTTTCAAAGGCAAGGTCAATGCCGGACCCGCAAACCGGCGCCCGCTGGACAGACGCAAGGCTTCGGCGGCATAATCTCTTGATGAGAATCAGCGTTGATTGCAGGATGATAGACGCAAGCGGTATAGGCGCATACCTGAAAGGCTGCCTCCCTCGTTTTATTGAAACAGGACATGATTTTTTACTGATTGGAGACAGGCGGAAACTTGCCGCGTTCAGCGGCAAAGAAAACGTCCGCATAATTCACTGCACGGTAAAGCCGTTTTCATTAAAAGAAATATTTTTTCCGCCCGCTGATCTAATAAACGCGGTGAACAAAACAGAACTGTTTTTTTCACCATATTTTAATATACCGGCGCGTATCCGAGTTCCCGTTTATACAACGATACACGATATTATTTTCCCTGATATGCCTGAGCTCTGTTCCCGCGCTGGCCTTGCGGCGCGTATGTGGTTTTACCGCCGCGCCGTGAAGCTGTCAAAAAAAATATTTACCGTCTCTCTATTTTCAAAGAGCCGCATTGAACATCATTTGGGAAAAACAAAACCGGTAATTGTCGCGCACAGCGGCTTACAGGATAGTTATCCGCAAAAATCACGCCGCCGGACGGAGGGAAAAAAATATATCCTGTTCATAGGGAATATAAAAAAACACAAGGGGCTTTCCTGCTTGATAGAAGCGTTTCGGGATGCGCGTAATGCCGGACTCGATTATAAACTCGTCATAGTAGGCGAAAAAAACAACTTCCGTACTTCGGGAGGGGAATATTTTTTTGACGATGATCATGTCCTGTTTACCGGATTTGTTTCCGATGAAAGGCTGCGGGAATTGCTCTGTGAAGCGGCGCTGCTTGTCCAGCCTTCGCTGTACGAAGGTTTTGGGCTTCCGCCTCTTGAGGCGCTTGCCTCGGGTACGCCCGCGCTTGTTTCTGACATTCCGGCGTTCAAAGAGATCTACGCCGGTTACCCCGTAACATACTTTGAAGCGGGAAACAGCGCCGCCTTAAGGGACAAACTCTTCGCATTGCTTGGAGACGGCATTCCCCCGCGTGTTGAACTTGACTCAGACTTGCGGGAAAAGTATACGTTTTCCCGGACAACTGAGATTATATTACGGGAGGTACTATGAAAATAACAGCTTACCGCGATGTGAATTTTGGCGGGCTTATAACACGGCTTGCCATATCCGCAAGTCTATTCGGGAAGGATGAAAAGCTTACCGGCATTTTATTCGCCGAGGCCGGAGCGGGCGGCGCTTTGGACGGCGGGACGGCTCCGGTAATCGAGGCGGCGGCGCGGCAAATCGCGGAGTACGCGCTGGGGAAACGCCGCAGCTTCGACATACCGCTTGCCTACAGCGGGACGGATTTTCAGATGAAGGTGTGGAGGGCGCTGCTTGACATACCGTACGGCGAGACTTGTACATACCGGGACATAGCCCGCGCCGCGGGAAACGGCGCCGCCTGCCGCGCGGCAGGCGGCGCCGTTTCC
>JAIRMY010000068.1 GCA_031258335.1 Spirochaetaceae bacterium
TACCTCAAGATTTCATCAATCTCACTATATGACCCGTGAACGGTTACAAATAAATAACCTTTTGAAAAGGAATTATAATGATGGTGGAAATAAACCACAAAGGAGTTATTTTTAAATGAACAAGAAAATGGTTGAATTTAAAATATTCCATTTGTATTGGAAAAAATACTTATGGAGTGAGGCTGTCTTAAAGAATTTTAATAACTTTGATACTGCCTATGATTTCGGTATATATCAAATCTACGGCGATCATCCTATTTATGGGGATGATACATTGCTTTATATTGGAAAGGCAGTACAGCAGACTTTTGCAAAAAGGATGAAAGGTCATTATGACCTTGATGCCTGTCAGGTTGGAGAACTCACAAGAATACATCTTGGGTATTTCTGTGAACTCGACAATGTTTCCCAAGAAAATTGGGAAGATGCAATAAGTATAGTTGAACCAATACTAATCAAATCACATATGCCTGCATTGAATGGCACGGATGTTAAGGGTTTTTTAGAGAATCCAGATACAAACATTCTGGTATTTAACTGGGGTGTCAAAGGAAAATTACTTTCAGAAGTTTCAAACTTGCGCTGTTCTGGATATTATCATGATTATGAAAAATACAATTTTGAAAAAAGTATTTTAAGAGATGGAGCCGGATTTAATGGACGGACAGAATAAAAAATAATAGAGTACACCCCCTACTGCACATATCTGTCCTGTCTACGCATCGCCGC
This sequence comes from Spirochaetaceae bacterium, assembly GCA_031258335.1. Lineage (GTDB taxonomy): Bacteria > Spirochaetota > Spirochaetia > Treponematales > Breznakiellaceae > JAIRMY01. The sequence continues at coordinate 730 of JAIRMY010000068.1, forward strand.
CAGTAGGCGGCTCGACTCCATTCGACGAGGTCGGTACGCGACCTACGCCACACTCCACCGCGCTTTGCCAGCCCCGGTCTTGCCGCAGAAGCCCTTATTCAGGCTGTAAAACCCCCGCCCCCTCTTGGGCGTAAAACCGGAGTTGCGTAGGATTTGTTCCCCCGCATACGCAAATATTCCAAGGTGAAATCTTCAATACCCCGCGGCTCCGCCACGTGGATTTCACTCAACAGGGGAAAGATCGCAAAAAGATTGGCGAAAGCGCTTGACAAGAAATGTTATAATGACCAAACTTATTTGTTAGCTCTTAGAAACATAATGTTATATTGATCTCCTGAAGATCAAAACAAAGAGGAGAATAGAATTATGCAAAAAACAGGACTGGCGCGGCTTTTGGAATTCGCTATGATGAAAAAGCCGCTCGTCTTCGGCTCGATCATACTGTCGGTAATGGCATCCGTCATCAGTTTTGTGCCATACATAGCCATTTACCGTATTGTGCAAGAACTTTTGAATAGCCTGCCCGATATAGCGGGAGCGGATTCGGCGCTTTTAATCCGTTACGGCTGGATCGCTTTTTTCGGGGTCGCCGGCAACATACTGCTCTACTTCGCCGCGCTGATGTGCTCGCACTTGGCGGCGTTTGGGACACTGTACCGGCTAAAAGTTGATTTTATGTCGCATTTAGCGCGGGTTCCGCTTGGGTTTCATGTGCTTGTCGGCAGCGGCAAACTAAGTAAAATCACCGATGAGAACATCGAAAAGATCGAAGGCTTTATCGCGCACCAGCTCCCCGACCTCGCTGCGGCCCTGGTCGCGCCCGTCGTCATGTTCGTCATACTGTTCGCCGTGGACTGGCGATTCGGCGCCGCCACGGTTGTGGGCATCATCTTCGGGTTTGCCCAGTATGCCATGCTGTACAACACGAGCGCAAAAACCATGATGGACGAGTACCAAAAGGCACTTGAGGAAATGAACAACGCCTCGGTGGAGTATATACGCGGCATATCGGTGGTCAAGGCGTTCAGGCAGACGGTGTATTCCTTCCGCCGCCTGCATGAAACGATCAAGCGCTACACCTCCATAATCATTCCTTACACGCTTGGTTGGGAAACCGGATACTCCGCCGCGGTAACCATCATCAAGAACGTCTTTGTATTTATCGTGCCGGTTGCCATATTGATAGGGATGTTTGCGACAGACGGCGCAAGCTACGCCGCGTTTGCCGGAACAGTGATCTTCTATCTTGTCTTCACCCTGTCCGTGTCGGGTATTTTGATGAAGGTGATGTACGCCAACGGTGTTATTATGCAGATTTACAGCGGCGTTGAGGCAATGGATACGATTTTGGCGGAGCCGGAACTGCCGGTTTCCCCACAGCCAAAGACCGCTCAAGGGTACGACGTGGTTTTTACCGACGTATCCTTTTCCTACGACAAAGAAAAGGGAGTCGAAGCCCTCAGAGGCGTGTCGTTTACCGCGCCCCAGGGGAAGATTACCGCAATCGTCGGGCCGTCAGGCGGCGGCAAGTCCACCATAGCGCACCTTATCCCGCGATTCTTTGATATAACCGGGGGAAGCGTTGCCATAGGCGGCGCGGACATACGGGACATGGACCCGCACGCGCTCATGGACTGCGTGAGCTTTGTCTTTCAGGACGTGTATCTATTCAAGCAAAGCGTCATGGACAATATCCGTATGGGCAATCCTGCGGCGACAGACGAGCAGGTCATCGAGGCGGCAAAGGCAGCCCAATGCCACGAGTTCGTTGAAAAACTGCCGCTTGGCTACCAGACGATTATCGGGACGAAAGGCGTACATCTGTCGGGCGGCGAGCAGCAGCGCATCGCCATTGCCCGCGCCATCGTCAAGGACTCAGCTATTGTTGTGCTTGACGAAGCGACCGCGTTTTCCGACCCGGAGAACGAATACTTGATTCAACGCGCCTTTGAACGGCTCATGAAAAACAAAACCGTCATTATGATAGCGCACCGCTTGTCCACCGTGCGCGGAGCCGGTCAGATTATCGTGATTGACGGCGGACGGGTTGTGCAGCGCGGCTCTCATGACGAGCTGCTCAAACAAGGCGGAAGATACGGCGATATGTGGCGTGTCTACACGGAAACCACAAGCTGGCGTATGGAAAAATCAAAAAGGAGCGCGTAACCCATGAGTAAACTACAAGAAGCGATGATGCTCACGGATAAAGGGTATGGTGATTTGAAGAAGGCGATATTCGCCTGCACACTGACCAATTTTTCAGCGATATTGCCTGCCATCGTTATGATGCAATTTATCATGGAACTGGTAAAGCCGTTCTCCGGCGGCGCGGTGTCGTGGACAAAGATGTGGCTGCTGTTCGGCGCGGGCGTGGTTGCCGTTATCCTCGTCTTTCTCTGCCACAAGAACGACTACCGGAAAACGTATGTGAACTCCTATATGCAGGGCGAGGCAACCCGCGTTTCGGTAGCGGAGCATATACGCAGACTGCCGATGAGCGTATTCAATTCCAAAGACCTCACGGACCTCACCACCAACATCATGGGCGATGTCGCCAACAGCGAGCACGTCCTCAGCCACCTTGTCCCGGAACTGTTCGCCAATGCGATTTCCATAACGTGTATCTGTGCGCTTTTAGCCGTGTATGATTGGCGCATGGCCCTTGCGATTTTTATTAGCGTCCCGGTTGCCTTCTGCATCGTTGTGCTAAGCCGCAAGATACAGGAGCGCATTTCGCGGAAGCACGTGGCGGCAAAGCTGGCGGCATCCGCCAGAGTGCAGGAGTATATAGAAGGCATCAAGGTAATCAGAGCCTGCAACATGGACGGCGAGCGATTCGCGGTTTTGGAGCGCTCCCTGCGTGAAATGATGCGCCTCGCCATCAAAATGGAAGTGGGAACCGGCGTATTCGTAACCAGCGCCCAGACCATATTGCAGGCGGGAATAGGCCTCACCGTACTGGTCGGAACCACGCTGCTTACCGGCGGACAGATCGCGTTTATTCCCCTGCTGATTTTTCTGTTGATTGTCGTGCAGATATACGCGCCGGTAATCGTCTTGCTTACGCTGCTGCCCGAGCTGTTCTACTTCCAAATCGGCATTAAGCGTATGCGCGACCTCTTGGACATAAAGCCAATGACGGGCGACGCTGAAAAGGTTCTCTCGAACTTCGATATTGTCTGCGAGAATGTCAATTTTTCCTACAATAAAGACGCGGAGCAAACAATAAAAGGTTTGTCCATCAGCATACCTGCCGGTAGCCTCACGGCACTTGTGGGGCCATCCGGCAGCGGCAAGAGTACCGTGTCGCGGTTAATCGCCCGGTTTTGGGATACGGACAGCGGGCGGATCACCATCGGCGGGCAGGACATTAAAACAATGGATCCGGAGCACCTGATGAGCTATATGTCTTTTGTATTTCAGGATGTGGTGTTGTTCAACGACACGATTCTCGGGAACATTCGCATAGGCAACAGGGAGGCGACTCCCGAACAGATTATCGCGGCGGCAAAGGCAGCCCGCTGTGATGACTTAGTAGACAAGCTGCCCGATGGCTACAACACCATGCTCGGCGAGAACGGCGCTACGCTGTCCGGCGGTGAGCGCCAGCGCATTTCCATTGCCCGCGCGCTGCTAAAAAATGCGCCTATAGTCCTGCTCGACGAGGCTACGGCAAGCCTTGACCCTGAGAACGAGGCTTCCATTCAGCAGGCCATTTCAACGCTCATAGCAAACAAGACCGTGCTGGTGATAGCTCACCGCCTGCGCACCATAGCCGGGGCGGATAATATTATTGTGCTTGACAAGGGGCAGGTGGCCGAACAAGGGACTCACGATGAACTCATGGCGCGGGATGGGCTGTACCGTAAGCTCTATACAATTCAGACGGAGAGCCTAGGATGGTCGGTGTGAAGGCCGGTGTGAAGATGGAAAGGCAAGCATGATTACGTTATTCAAACAGGGCGGGTGGGTCATGTACCCCCTGCTCGTATTTTCGGTTATTTCTATCGCCGTCATTCTGGAACGGACGGTATACTACCTGTTGACGCGCTCCCGCTCAGTCCGCGCCATAGAGGAACTTGCCGCTTTCGGCAAGGAATGCGGGGACTGGAAAGGGGCGGCGAAGCGTTTTGCGGAAAAGCGCAGGCGCGTGTATTTTCTACCCCTGGTGGCGGCGTACTTTGACTCCCTAGACGAGGAACGTCATCTCTTTGAGGAACGCCTCTTTGCCGAGGCGAAAGAGATAGTCATGGTGAATGAACGCCGCCTTCCCATACTGGCATCGGTCGCTTCAATCGCGCCGCTTCTGGGACTCTTTGGCACCGTACTCGGCATGATAGAAGTGTTCCAACGGCTTGCCGCGCTGGGCGGCAGGGCGGACGTGGCACTCCTCTCGGACGGGATCTGGGTTGCCTTGATCACCACAGCCTTCGGTCTCTTTGTAGCAATCCCCTCCCTCCTTGCCCACCACTATTTTTTGCGCCTGGTAAGCGGGAGAAGCGACTACATGGAACTCTTGATTTCACGCCTCAACATCCTTACCGGAAAAAGAGGCGGGGAGAAACAGACATGAAATCGTTTTCACGAAAAACAACGGCACCCAGTGATGTTAATATAACTCCGCTCTTGGATATTGTCTTTCAACTGCTCCTCTTTTTCATTCTAACCTCGGCACTGGTACAGCCGGCCATAGACCTCGACCTCCCTGAATCGAGCCGGAGCAGCGACTACCTAGAGGCTGATTTGGTAATATCCGCGGACAAGGAGGGGCGCATCTATTTCAATGACCGGAACATCGCGCTTTCGGAAGTTGAGCCTGCCCTCCGAGCCTTTGCAGCGCGGAACAGCGGGGGCGAGGTAATATTCCGGGCTGACGGCGTTTTGCCGTACAAGGATTTTTTCGCTATCCTTGAAGCATCCGGCGCGGCGGGCATAGAAAACTTTCATCTGGCGTATGAAGAAAAATAGTGTATTTTCTGTCATGATACTCCTATCCCTCGCGCTTCACGGGTTTGTTCTTCTCGGACGGGCGGAGAGCAAACCGAATGCGCCGCCGCCTGAACCGGAAAACTGGCCGCTTACCAAAGTAAAGTTGACGAGAATGGTAAAGCCGCCGCCCAAAAGCGTTCCCGCCCCCATTCAACAACAGGAAAAGAAGGTGATAGAAAAGAAGCCTGTGGAAACACCGCCGGAACCCGCGCCGCGAGAGGAGACGGAGACGAAGGCGGAGATTGTCGCCGAAGCAGAGGCAGGGGATGAGGCCATGTCGGGGGAAACTTATGGCATGGAAGGCGAAGCGATAGCCGCCCCCGAATACAGCGAAACAGACGGCAGCGGTGAATACGAAGAATTCCTTGCGTACATCAGCAGCCTCATTAGTCAAAACCTCCTATACCCCCAGATGGCGCGGCGGCGTAACATTGAGGGGGTTGTGAGGTTGCAATTTGTAATCGGAAAAGATGGCAGCCTTGTTTCCGCAAGGGTAGACCGTTCTTCCGGTAGTTCAATTCTGGATAAGGCCGCGGTGTCCCTGATAGAAAAGATATGCCCGATTAAGGGCAGCGCGATTAAAAGAAGTATGTCCCTGCATATCAATATCAACTATGAACTCACAGGGTAGTGGGGGAAGGGGGCTTTGGATTTGGGTAATATTCCAAAATTATAGGATTAAACATACTCTCCCAAAAAACCAGACATTTATTGTAAGGGCGACAACTATCTTTTTTTATTCTTTTATAACCGTACCGGTAGCAAAATGGACATTTTAATGCTACCGCTACCATGACTTCCCCCTCATAAAGTTTTAGGTATAGTGTATCCGTTTTATAATAATAAGTCTACAACATTACCCATACTACTGGTATTTTACAAGTAGGAGCACTATATTTTACGAAAAATTTAATACAATATCATCCAACGTTTTCATGTTCGGAAAATCAAGGCCTTTTACCGGGTATTTCAATGTTGACGGTTCCGCGTTTTCCGAAGGAAGCATACTTTTATGTATGAAAGTAATTTCAATGACCATGGGAAGCAGTGAATTTATGATATGACCGCAGCTATTGTTTGCGTGTATATGCGCGACATAATAGTCATTTAACAATAATTTTGTCGTTTCCTCAAATGCTTTTCCCTGATTTAATCCATGAAATTCTATTGCAAGCCCGTTTATTTTATCAAAGTAAGGAGACAAATGCGGCAATGCCGTGTATTCAGCGCCTTCAATATCCATTTTAATGAACACCGATAATTTCCCGGCGCCGGACAGTTCCGTAAATATTGTATGAAACGATACATACTGATCATTATCAGAATCGCCTAAATATTTCGGTATAAAATGCCGTCCGTATTTTTTCTGGAAATATCCATGCAGACGATTTAAATTTTGCTTTATTTCAAATATTTTTCGCCAGTACTCCTTAACTTTTGAACGTCTCAATACAAACAAACTGCCCAGCATACATCCAAAATAATCCCTGATTTCATTTATTTTATATTTGTTTGAAACAGAATAATCATAGGCAAACATTTCTATGCGCTGTAGTTTCTCAAAATCAGTTTCAAATGACCAATCATCGTTAATGCCGAAACTTAACAATATATCTGTTTTTTCAACTTGCCGTCTTGAAACAACATAACCGCCGTCATACTCTCTTCCCAAACGGACTAAATCATCCAGTTTTATAGGGCGATACGTTTCCAAGTTATACATAACCATTCCTCGTCCATGAATTTTGACCGCAGGAACGGTTTTCCGGCTTACGGTTCTTTAAAGTACTATGGGGGGGGGGGGGGGTGAGTCGTGAGCCGTTGG
>JAIRMY010000101.1 GCA_031258335.1 Spirochaetaceae bacterium
TGACTCCAATTTTATGAGCGTATTCCTCAAAGGGAAGACGTTTAGTCCCGAAGCGGAGGCGGTTCTTGACGCGGGGCGGGAGCTATGGAAATACTATCACGCTAAAATCACGGGTAATAAAACCGCTTCTGTCAACGCTTCGTTTTACGATATTCGGGAATTTTTTCAGAGGCGCAATAACAAGGGAACCATGAAAACAAGGTCGGAGGATGAAACCTACAACGCCCTTATCGGGACATTGAGGGAAACATTGGGGATTTTGACGGAAAAGATACGTCCCAAGGTCTACGAATACGGCTTTTTAAAGGAATAACAGAGAAGACCTCCGCATCTCGTAAAAAAAGCCCGTGTCAGCAGTTTTACTTTTATGAGGCGGGTGAATTATATAGACTTTGTAAACTTTAGCGACAGGACGTTAAAACGCACAAGGAGTTTTTTGTGAAAAAGAGGGTTTTCGAGGCAGGAATGCTGGCGGCGGCACTGGTGTTCGGGTTGGTTCTGGCGGGGTGCGGGGGTGGCAAGATGAGTCCGGCTACCGACTTCGAGATAGAGGCGGAAGAGAATGGCGTGGTGATTGTCTCGTACAAGGGGGAGGGCGGGGCTGTCTTTATCCCAAAAACTATAGACGGCAAACGCGTTACCGCCATTGACGATTATGCTTTTTGGGGTGATGCCAGCCTGACATCCGTCACGATACAGGGCTAGCGCATACTCGTAAAAACATCCGCGAATGAACGCGCTTGAGTATGCGCTGGCCCTGATGCGCCCCCTTGACTCACGACGCTTAAACGATTACTTTAATAATATGATTTTCCCTCTAGAAGAACTGATAAAATATCAAGGAAATATGTACGATATCACCAGCGCGGCTGCCCGGCGCTCTTATCAACTTTCCCGGTTGGAAGACCCGGAAGTCGAAGAAAACTACGGCAAGGTAGTATCTTTGGCGGCGAGGCAAATATTTACCGGAAAGGTAAAGTTCCGGCTCCCCGAAAATAACGAAAACCTTTCGGCTTACTAGGCGGCGGTCATGCCGGAACGTCCGGTCCCTGTCATTGTCCTTTTTGGACCTACCGCATCGGGAAAAACCGAGATTTTGTCAAGGCTTTTTCCCGGGGAAAACCCCGGCGCGGAGATTGTCTCCGCGGATTCTATACAGGTGTACCGCGGTATAGACATAGGTACGGCAAAGCCGCCGGTCGCCCTTCGTGGATCATTGCCCCATCATCTTATAGATATACTCGATCCAAAAGAGCAGTTTAACACGGGCGAATTTACGCGGCTTGCCGACGAGGCCTGCGCGGAAATACATAGGCGCGGCGCATTGCCGTTTGTTTCCGGCGGGGCGGGCTTCTATTTGAAAAATTTTATACAGGGATTGCCCGAGTCTCCGCCCTCTTCTCCCGCGTTGCGCGAGAAACTGAGAGCCGAATTTCGCGCTACGGGCAGAGAGCCGCTCATTGCGGAACTCCGCATAGCCGACCCCGAAAGCGCGGCGCACATACACCCCAATGATGACTACAGGCTGCTCCGCAGTTTGGAAGTCCTTCGTTTGACAGGCCGGCCCCTCAGTTCTTACGCGATGAACGCGGGGAACCGCCGTGATAAGTACCGTTTTCTGCTCATAGGTCTCGAATGGGAGCGCGAAACCCTTTATCGTAGGATAAACCGGCGCTGTGCGCAAATGTTTAGCGAGGGGCTTGCAGGCGAGGTACAGGCATTGTTTGACAAGGGTTATACCCCGCACGACCCCGGGTTCAAGGCTATAGGCTACAAAGAATTTTTCATTGACGATTACTCAGGCGGCTGGCGGCTTTCCCGCGACCTTGCCGGAGTCGAAGCGCTTGTCGCACAGCGCAGCCGCCAGTACGCGAAGCGGCAGATTACATGGTTCAAAAGAGTTACAGGCGTTACATGGATTAAACTTGACAATGAGCCGGGGTCTATAGAAAACGCCGCCGCCTCTATTCAACAAAAAATAGAGGCATTCCTCAAGGCTGAGAATGGCTTCTGACGCCCATGCGCATCCGTTTTACCTCTCCAAGGTGTACGGGGACGCGGAAGCGGAACGCCGCAGGCTCAATATAGTATGCGCCGGGAGCGCGTGGAATAACGAAGACTTTTTGTACAACGAAAACGCCGCCGCTGCGTTTCCCATGGCGCTCTGCTTTGCCGTACACCCGCAGCTCAGCGCGTTCAGCGCCAACTCAAGCGACATACAGAACTCTTTGTCCCTGCTCTACCAGCTTACCGCTGAAAACCGAATCGACGCCGTGGGCGAGACAGGCTTTGACCTGTTCAACGGTGAATTTAGAGCGGCGGAAAAGGTACAGGATGAATTGTTTGAACAGCACCTTTGCGTCGCCCTAAAATATGATCTGCCGCTCGTACTCCATCTACGCCGCGCCATGCAAAAAATATTTTTACACACGCACCGCTTAAAAAAAATTCCGGCGCTAGTGTTCCACTCGTACTCGGGAACGGCGGACGAGGCAGCCTCCCTGCTCCGCCGGGGAGTCAACGCCTATTTTTCGTTTGGCACGGCAATTCTACTGAATCATAAAACGGCGATGAAGGCCTGCGCCGCCATAGACGCGGAAAGGCTGCTGTTTGAAACTGACGCGCCGTACCAGAGTCCGCGCGGCAAGGAATTTTCGAGTTACGCCGACATAGCGTCCGTGATTAACAAGGCATCGGAACTCCGGTACGGCGCGGGAAAAAACAGCGCGGCAGGAGAACTGGAAAGAATAAGCGATGAAAATTTTTACAAGGTCTACAAAAAAGGATTAAAATGACGGGCAGGGCGGATTACAAGGCTTTTTGCACATATAGAGATGATTTTCGCGCTATCGTTTACGATATACAAAACGCGATTCCTGACTTGCAGAAATTACAGCAAACTCTGATAGCTTCACGTGAGGGGCCGGATTACCATGTTGATACGCCGGTTGTGTACAACAACGCGCTTGATGACGTGAATGAAGACAGCGACATCAGGCTCATCTTTGTCGCGGACAATCCGGGACGGCGCGAACAGGCCGCCGCAAACCGCCGCTATCTTGTAGGGCCTTCCGGCAAAATCGCGGAAAACTTTTTCAAAGGCGAACCTGATTTGGGAATAGATTTCAGGAAAAATGTGATAATTTTGAATAAAACGCCGGTGCATACGCCGCGTACAATCTGCCTAAAAGAACTGTGCGCTCTGGGCGGTGATAGGCTGAAAGCGGTGATAGACGAGTCGGAGGCAAAGATGGCGGCTCTGCTTGCCGGCTTTTTCGCCGCCCTGCGCGTACCTGTCTGGATAAGCGGTTATTCGGAAATGAGGAAGAACGGAGTTTTTGCCCGTTACACATCGTCCCTGCGCAATTTACTCAGTCAGGGCTCGCTTGATAAAAACGGCGTATTTTTATACCGCCACTTTTCCATGAATCAGTTTACGATAGACCTGCGCCAAAAAATTCTGCCCGGCGAGTCCACCGCCGACGCGCTACGTCGTATAGGCGCCGCTTACCGCGACCGCATACTGTTATAGCGCCGCAACGCCCCCGCCTTGACTCTGCGGAGTTTAACCTTATAGACTTAT
>JAIRMY010000131.1 GCA_031258335.1 Spirochaetaceae bacterium
CAGGGGGCGTAAATTTTCGTTTATCACCGATACCCGTTACTTTGACGGGGCGGCGGAAAATGTCAGGGATTCCGATTTTTTTGTATGCGAAGGAATGTTTGAGAGCGCACTTTCAGCGGACGCCTACGAAAAGGGGCACATGACCTCCGAGCAGGCGGCGCGGATTGCCCGCGCCGCCGCGGTAAAAAAATTGGCGCTGATACACTACAGCCCGCGTTACAATGAACACGACCTTAATGTTCTGTTGAAAGAGGCGCAGGCGGTATTTCCAAATACCGTACTAAGCCGGGACCGCGCCGTTCACGATATTGCCTACGAAGACTAGTACTTTGTAAACACTAAATGACAGGATATAAACCATGTAACTTAATACAGGCATCCACAGTAGCAAATTGCCACTTAACAGTTTTTTGATTCCGGTTCCGTTCATGTTGCCATGCCGCCAATTCACAGTTCAGCTTTTCCAGCGTATCTATCCGCCGGTCAAGGCATTGGCATATCATGGCGCTCAGTTCAATTTCCGCTATGTTAAGCCAACTGCCGTGTTTACGTGTAATAAGTCGAACGATTAGTTTACATATGCCACAATGAATCCATCAAATTGAATCATGGAACTATCGTATCTAACCTAAATGATTTTTTCATGTTATTGTTGAACTATTCCTTACCTTCTAAACGAAAAATCCAGAGTCACGCCCCATATTGCATACTCGTACGGTTCGCTTCCTAATTCCCTGCCGTAAACCGCGACATCTACATTCATAAACGAATAGTTTAATCCCACCCCACCGGACGGCAGTAGATCCCGAATTCCGGCGCGCAGTGTGAACACCTCAAGCATACGGACTTCAAGTCCGACGCTTAAGTTCAGCAACGGGCTGCGGGAGGTTTCGGAAAAATTATCCAGCAATCCTAAGTAATCAAGACTAAATGTGATACCGCTGAAATAACGGTGCCAAAACGGAGATGCCATATTCCACGAAATTCCAATGCTTGCGCGCGGGGTAATAGGGACAGTGCCCTGCACTGTCATTTCCTGAGAGGCTACTTTTTCCGCTTTGCTGTACTGGGTAACCCATACGGGCGAGAATGGGTCGTATATCACCGCGGCAAACGACATCGAGTCGAACACAGTCCATCTAAGCCCTATGTCCGCTCCCGCCCCGAGTTGGGTTTCAAAAGGGCTTTCTACCATGTCTTGAATAATGTAGTTTAACTGATGAATGTAGATGGGCGGCGAGGCATAGCCCAAACGGACAAGAAGTTTTACCATGAGACCCATATCAAACCGTGCGCTGGGTCCGTCGTATAAGCGCAGGCCGTACGCGCCGGCAAATATGAATTCTTCGGTGAGCGTACGGGATACGCTGTATAGTTGGTCTCTCTCCCAAGTCATGTCGAATCTTGTAACATTGAACACACCCCAGCCGTAGTTATCCCCTACCATGCCAAAGGCTATGGGGCCTCCCACATCCAGACTGGTATTGAAACGATAAAAACGATTAACAAGGATGGATGATAACTCGGACAATGTATTATCCGCCGTCGCCATACGGAAAAGCGCTTCTACGTCTACCGCGGCAATTACAAATTCAGAAATACTTATCTGGGGATTTACCCCTGCCAAAACCGCGGGATTCGTAAACAGGCTTGAAAAATCGCCGTCAAGCCCCACATGACCGCCTCCAAGAGCCGTGTTTCTGGCAAACGGGAAATCCGCCGGACGTACACGCGCCGGTAGTTCCTGCGCGGTCATGCTCAAAGCGGGCAACCAGCAGATTACGGCATAAACTATGAAAATGACTCTGTTGTTTAGAGCTTTTGCCTCCATGTTTTTCTCCCTTAAAACTAACGAAAATGCGGCTATGCCTGGCCTCCAGTGAACGTATCTCTCTAAGGCCCCGCCGCCCGTTAAATAATTTCGCCGTAAACATCAAAATCACAATTACCGGCGGCGTCTATCCTGCAGAGAACACGCCGCCCTTTCAGCGCCGGCGCGCCGCGGGGAAGCGGAGCGCGGAGTTTTAGGTAATTATCCGTCAAAACCAAAAGTCCGTCTGTTTTCGCTACGCCGTTGCCGGACAGACAGACCCCGCCTGTCTCCCTGCCAACCCAACATTTGATATACCTTTGTCGATTCTGTAACGCAAGGGTTTTTAGCGTTTTTTCCCGTATCCTGCTTTCATGTTCAGGTACGCGGGGAGTATAACTCCAGGCCTCGGTTCCGCGCCGCCTTGAGAAAGGGAATATATGCATTTGCGCAAAATCAGCCTCCTTGCAAAATTCATAAGTCTCGGAAAAATGCCGTTCTGTTTCTCCGGGAAACCCGACTATGATGTCACAGCCTATGAACGGTCTATCTTTTATGGTGCGCAGCCGTTGAATCAGATGGAGCGCCACTTCCGGTCTGTAATGGCGTTTCATTTTTGTCAGAATTTCAGAACTGCCGGACTGAATCGACAGGTGAAAATGCGGCATGATACGCTGACTCTCAAGAACCTCGAAAAAATCATCGTTGAATACATCAGGTTCCAGTGAAGAAAGCCGCAATCTTATGTGTTTTGTACCGGAGATGAGGCTTTTTAGCAGTAGAGGGAGGCGGGAGTTTCCCGCGCCGTTCCAGCGGCTTATGTTTACGCCAGTCAGCACCGCCTCGGTAACGCCGTCGGATTCCGCGGCGCGAAGCCTTTTCAGAGCTTCCGTAGCGGGCAAGCTCCGCGGCGCGCCCCGCGCAAACGGTACAACGCAGTAACTGCAATGGTTGTTACACCCGTCCTGTATCTTGAGGAAAACGCGGGAACGAGCGTTTGTTACGCTCGTTTCAAAGCGAAATGCAGGGCAAGATTTTGTTTCCTGTGCGCAAAAATCCATGCTTTCGGGTGAAACGCCGCAGAAACGCGCCAAAACATTTTGTAACGGTTCGCCGATGCTTATACCTTCACGGACGAGCAACGCCGGTAAGTCCAGAATTCGGTTTTTTTGACCGCCGGGAACAACAAAAAGCCTTTTTTTGACCGCCTCGCGGTCCAGATCTTCTACAGCCGTCTTGTCCAGTTCAGCGTAGCATCCGGTTACAAGGATTGCGCCGGACGGATTTTGGCGAAACGCGGCGCGAATAAGCCTGCGTCCTTTTTGTTCCGCCTTGGAGGTTACGGCACAGGTATTGATAATCAAGAGCCCCGCCTCGCGCGGATCGGCGGCGGCGAATCCAGACTTGAAAAACGCCGCGGCTATGGCATCTGTCTCGCTCTGGTTTAGCTTACAACCCAGCGTCTGAAATGCGACGGAAAGCACCGGAGCGGTATCCGTATCAGTAACCAAGAGCGGTACGGACACGGGCAAGACCACGCCGCGCATCGGCAAGCTGCGGATCAAGCGAAAGAGCCTTTTCGTATACCGCGGCCGCCTCGCGGAGATCGCCTGATTTTTCCCGCGCATAAGCAAGCCGTGTCTGCCAAAACGCGTTACCCGGAACATAGTGCAACGCTGTCGAAAGGGCTATATCTGCGTGTTGAAAACGCCCCAGCCTTATATAGATTTCCCCGCAAAGATAATATGCACTGTCTATACGCTGTCCTTCCGGGGCAAGATTTATGTACTCCTGAAAGTATTTTAACGCTTCGATGTTCCGGCCCTGGTAATAGTTAATTTCACCCATGATTTCCAATATCCGCGCATCATAGGGGCTTATAGTAAGGGCTGTTTCGGCAAACGAACGCGCCGTATCAAATTGTCCCATTCTAACAAGACTCCAGCATAGTACAACATAGGCCTCAATGTTTTGCCTGTCCACCTGTATTTCCGTCCGGCAAATTTCCATCGCCGCTCTGTAATTCCCCGCACGGTATTCCAGAAGCGCGTCAGGTTTTGTCTGAGCATTCAACATCCCCGTTAAAAATAGGCAAACCAAGATACAGTATATCGTTTTCATCGGCACAACAAATCACACAACCGGTTTTCGTGTCATTGTACAGTTTCCGTTAAACAGGCATCCGGTTTCCATATTTATCTCCGGAGCGTTAACATTTCCTTCGAGTTTGCCTGTAAGAGTAATCTCAACACGGTCCGCCGCGGTAACATTCCCTTTAACCGCCCCCCTGATAATAACCCTGTCAGCCTTTATGTCGGCCTCCACAAGCGCGTGTTCATCTATCAGCAAAATACCGGACGCGTCAATATCACCGCTTAGTTTACCGCGTACCAAAAAAGACTTTTCGAACATAAGCGTACCGGAAAAATCAAAGTCCGGTGAAAGGACAGTATCAAAATCATCATCTTCCAGCACATCGTTATGAATCTCTGTCATATTCCAAATCTATCTCATAAATCGCTGATAGTAAAGACATCTCCAAAGGCTGCGGCGCAGCCTTTGGCCCGGTAGATGCGAATAACACGGTAGTCAAAGACTCAACCACATCTCCAAAGGCGATTTGTCTTGCCCACGCTGAACTTGCCGGATTAAATGGTAGCTTATAAGGTGTTAGCTAAAGCCCCAGGAGGGAGAAATGGACACAAGGAACAGGTTTACCCTTGACGAGAAGGTGATGTGTCTTGTTAGTTATCTACGCTATCGGCTTCTCAAAATGAGAAATTTATATTCCCATTTGCGCCATAGGCACACCCTAACGCCGGCGCGCCGCGTATCCTTGTTCCGCAGCTTTGTTCCACCAATACACGGCCTTCCCCAAGTCTAGTATAACGCCTTTTCCGATGTGAACGACATTGCCTAAAAGAAATTGCGCGTCGCTGATGTTATACAGCCGTTGTAGGTGTTGAGTTTTTCCAGTGGGTCTCCGATTTTACTCAGCTCATTGTGCCGGTCGTTTTCATCAAAAAATCCTTTCTGTTTTATGTTTTTATTTTATGTTTTTATTTATCATCTTTTTTTGACTTGTAAAAGGGGTTTCCAGAGGTACCCTAATGTTTACAGTCGATTTTTGCGTCGTTGTTGATGATTCTTTGTCGTTTTGTTTCGTCTCGTTGTTCGCAAAACCCGATAGAAACCGGACATTTCTATTGTGGTATCTATATGACATTTTAATTGTAGTCCACTACATTACCCAATATTGCCGGGTCAGTCATCCAGTTTTTCCAGAGTCTTTTTTGCCCGCTCCGAGATACTTATGTTTTTGTCTTTTGTAAGTTTTTCCACTTCATCTCTGAACGCGGTAAAACGGTTGTTTGCCGTCATATCAAGTGCGTAGAATTTTTCGCTTACGTCTTTTGACGCAAAAAGACGCGCCGTTAAATTTTCAACCTTGTTTGTTTTTGCGGCGCTCAATGCTTTTAAGAGTCCCTTGTACAGATTCGTCAGTTTTTTTGCTTTTGCGTCGTTGAGCGCCGCGATTATCTTTTCCGCGTATTCGTCCGCGTTGTTCTTTACAAGCATCTCGGCGCACAGCGAGCGGAGACCATCGCTTATTTTCTCGTTTCCCGCAAGCTGAAAAAGCAGTGCGTCGGTTTGGGCATCCCCCATAGCGCCCAGGGCTAAGACAGCCTCTTCCCTGACGGCGGCGGCTTCGTCCTTTTCAACACGGTAGCGGAGGTAAGGCACGGCATCTTTGAGCCGCCTTGTTTTCGCTGCGCGCACGGCGGCAAGCCGCGTCTTAAAGTATATATCCCTAAAACCTTCAAGAATCATCGCGTCAACACGTTCACCGCTAAAGGCGGCCAGCGCGTCAACCGCGGCAAAACGTATGTTAGGATCGGCGGACGCGGCGGAGGCTATTATCATATCGAGGGCATCGTCATTTTTTATCCTGCCCGCGGCCCCCAGCGCGGCCATGCGTATGGGTACGCTTTGATCTTCGCCGTTTATTATTCCCGTCAAAAACGGGAGAGCATCTTTACCGCCGCCGCCAAGCGCAAAAATTATAGCCTCGCGTGTACCACCGCCCGGATTGCGGTTGTTGGAATAATCTATCAATACTTCCGTAACATCCGCCGCCCCGCCGTCCGTTTCCTCCATTTCGGAATAACGTATTTTTCCAAGCGCGTTGATTGCCGCGTTATGAAAGCGGGTGTCATCCTGTTTGATAATTTCCATTATCACAGGGAGGGCTTCTCTTTCCTTTACCGCTCCCAGGTAATCAAGGGCGGCGTTTATTTTTTGCGGCATCTCATTTTCGCGTCCGTTTAAAATCTGAAGCGCGGTTTTTTCCAGCCCTCTCTTTTCACGTTCATTAAAAAAAGAAAAAATACCGGTTAGTATATTCTGATTTTTTGTTTTTTCGGCAAGCTCGATCATATCATCGTCCAGATAATCTATGCCGTCCGCGCGTAATTTTTTTATCAGCTCCGCTATTTCATTATCCGTACCGTAGTTTATCGTTTCACGCAGAGAATCCCCTTCCAAATTCGTCTCGCCTGAGTACAACGTGGCGGTTGAAAAAAACAGAACTATCGTAAAACAAACGGCGATTAATTTCATTTTTCAGTTTCTCCGTAATAATTTTCTAATAATTTATGTTTGTATTTTGAAAAACAGCCTGCTTCGACAGCTTGGCGCGCGCCTTTTACCAGATTATGCAGAAAGTAAAGGTTATGATAGCTTACAAGCATGGAAAAGAGTATTTCCTGCGATTTGTACAGGTGCCGCATATAGGCGCGGCTGTAGTTTTTGCATACCTCGCAGGCGCACCCGGCATCTATGGGCAGCGTATCGAAAGCATATTCCTGTTTTTTTAGCGATACCGGACCCAGATGCGTCATCGCCTGTCCGTTGCGGGCAAGGCGTGTCGGTAGTACGCAGTCAAACATATCGATTCCGTTTTCTATCGCCGCGAGGATATAATCCGGCGTACCTATTCCCATGACATAGCGCGGTTTATCCTCCGGCAGGAGACCGCTGGTAAACGACAGGTATTCCCCGAATACTTCACGAGGCTCGCCTACGGAAAGCCCGCCTATCGCTATACCCGGCGTATCCGCCGCTATGACGGCCTCCACGCTTTGTTCACGCAGGTCTTTGTAAAAATTCCCCTGGACTATGGCAAAAAATTGCCCGTTGTAGCCTTCACTCCGTTTTTCGAGCCATCTTTGTCTGGCGCGTGAAAGCCAGTTGTTATTTACGTGAAGCGCTTCAAGCGCTTTTTTGTAAGAAGTATCGTAGCTTGTG
>JAIRMY010000146.1 GCA_031258335.1 Spirochaetaceae bacterium
AAATGATAGTTGTGTTATCCAAGGATATTACTCCGCATGACTCGGAAATGGCGCGGGCCTACCTAAAAGACCATGGCTTTACCGTGAGGGAGCAGACCTTTGGGGATGCCGCGTTGCTCGGCGCAAGCGGGAAAGGGCAGGCGGACATACGGGAACTCAGCCTCCTACCGGGAGTAGAACGGGTTGCGGAGACTTCTAGGCCTTATGAGCTTGCTTCGCGGGAGACAAAGAACGAGGACAGCATAGTTTCTGTCGGACCGGTTAAGATAGGCGGGGCGCGTATCTCCGTGATTGCCGGCCCCTGCGCGGTGGAAAGCCGCGAACAGATAACAGAAACCGCCGCAAGAGTGCGCGAGTCCGGCGCCGTGATGCTCCGGGGTGGCGCGTACAAGCCGCGAACCAGCCCCTACGCCTTTCAGGGACTAGGCATGAAGGGGCTTGAGTACATGAAAGCCGCCGGTGAAATGTACAATATGCCCATAGTTACCGAAGTCGTCTCGTCTGAACTCGCGGACAGAATGAAAGAACTCACGGATATGTTTCAAATCGGCGCGCGAAATATGCAGAATTTTGAACTCTTAAAGAAGGTCGGCTCGCTCCGAAAACCCGTCCTGTTGAAGCGGGGGCCTTCCGCCACCATAGAAGAATGGCTGCTGTCCGCCGAATACCTCCTGGCATCCGGCACTCCTGATGTCGTGCTCTGTGAACGCGGCATCAGGACTTTCGAGACGTACACCCGCAACACGCTGGATATTTCAGCGATCCCCGTAGTCAAGGCGCTGTCCCACCTGCCCGTCATCGTAGACCCGAGCCACGCAGTCGGCATAAGGGCCAAGGTCGCCCCCGCCGCTCTCGCCGCCATAGCCGCCGGAGCGGACGGCCTCACCGTCGAAGTACACCCTAACCCGGACGCGGCGCTCTCTGACGGCCCGCAGTCCCTGTACCCCGCCCAGTTTGAAAGTTTGATGAGGGACATAGAGGCGCTTTCCCCCGTAGTCGGCAAGGAACTCCTCCGCACGCCTAACGCCGACCTAGGCGCGGCAAAGAACTCCGTCAGCGCCGCCCGCGCCGATGCTGGGGTGATGAGCGGGGGAAAAATCGCTTTTTCAGGCGAAAGCGGGGCCTTCGCCGAACAAGCGTTGATAAGAGCCTTCGGCGAGGAGGCGGCGCGGCTCCAAACCGACTCGTTCAAGGCGGTTTTTGACGCGGTTCTTGCCGGAAACGCGGACTTTGGCGTCGTACCGCTGGAAAATTCCCTCGCCGGCTCTATCCACGAGAATTATGACCTACTGATACGCTACCCGGACATAGCGATAGCCGGTGAAATAAAACTCCGCATAGTTCACTGCCTGATCGCAAACGAAAAAGCGAATCTCGACAGCATAACAATAGTCCGAAGCCATCCTCAGGGTTTCGCCCAGTGCAAGAATTTCCTTGCCCGGCATCCCGATTGGCGGCTCGAACCGTGGAATAACACCGCCAGCGCCGTGCTGTCCGTGGCGCGGGAAACCGGCGCGGACTCGCTCCTTGGGGCCGCCGCGATAGCCTCCGAATCCGCGGCAAAGGCTCACGGGCTAAGAGTCCTAAAAACCGGTATAGAAACAGACCCGCGTAACTATACCCGTTTCGTAATCATAGCCCGCAGAGAAGGGGACGCGGCGCCCGCTCCGCCCAGCATGGGGCGCCAGACCCCGGACAAGGCATCTCTGGTGTTTTCCGTGAAGGACGAACCCGGTTCCCTGTACGCCTGCCTTAAAATCTTGAGCGAAGAAGGGATTAACCTGTCAAAACTCGAATCCCGCCCCATACTGGGACAGCCATGGAATTACCTGTTCTATGTCGATGTAAGCATCCCGCAGAGCGTAAACGTGTTTGAAAACGCGGTCGCGGCGCTCAAGGCGCGGACAGAAAATTTCTATTTCCTGGGTCGTTACCGCGCCTCACTATGAAATTCACCGATTTGACGCTTGAAAAATTTACCCGCTTACTCGCCTCCTCCTCGCCCACACCGGGCGGCGGGACCTGCTCCGCGTTGGATGCCCTCCTGGGCGCAAGTTTTATCGCCATGGTTGCCCGCATAAGCGCCCAAAAAGGGGATTTTGACGACGCGGAAGATAGAGAAAAAAACCTTGTCCGCATAGCGGACGAGGCTGAAAGACTCCGCCTTCTGTTTCTACGCGTTATAGACGAGGATTCCGCCGCCTATGACCGTTTTGCCGCGGCAAAACCCGGGCCGCAAGCGCACGCCGCCCTGCGCGGCTGCCTAAACCCGCCGTTTGAACTGCTCGAAGGCGCCGCCGCCGCCCTCAACCTGGGACGCGAACTTCTGGAACGCTACTACCTCCCCACGGCAAGCGATCTGGGACTCGCCGCGCTAAACCTGAAAACAGCAGCCCGCGGCGCTTTCCTCACGGTAAACATAAACCTGAGATGCGGAAAAGACGGCGCTTTCACCCCGAAGGAAACCTTAGCGTACAGGCAAAAAAGCAGCGCCCTCTTAGAGGAGGCGGAAACACTCGCAAAAGAAATCTACGATTCGGTAAAAAATTATGTTGAAAGTTGATCATCATATACACGTAACCCCGCCTGAAATAAGCGCCAACCCGGAAAAGTACTTCGAGAAAGAACCGTACTTCGCGCTGTTGTGCGGAAACCCCAAAAATAGATTCGCCACGGCGGAAGATGTGATAGCGGAACTTGACAGGGTGGGTTTCGACAAGGCTGTCGTGTTCGGCTGGGCTTTTCAGGATCAGGGGCTATGCCGCATGGTAAACGACTATGTGATTGAAAAGACAAGAGCCTACCCGGAAAGGCTCGACGGTTTTGCCGTGGTTTCCCCCGCAGAACACGGCGCGGTACGCGAGATTGAAAGAACCCACGACTGCGGCCTCCGCGGGCTGGGAGAGCTTTTCCCATCCGGACAGCGTTTCGACATAGCCAACGCCGCGCTTACCCGGGCTTTTACCGGCGTCTGCGCCGAGCGCGGCCTACCCATCCTCGTCCACGCCAACGAGCCGGTCGGCCATTACTCCCCGGGAAAGACGGACACTACGCTCCGCCAGCTTGAACTCTTTGTCGAACACAGCCCCAACAACGACATAATCCTCGCCCATTGGGGCGGCGGCCTCGTATTCTTTGAAATGATGCCGGAAATCCGAAAAAAATTCGCCCGCGTGCGGTACGACTGCGCCGCCACCCCCTTCCTGTACGATGACAGCATCTACAAAATAGCCCGCGCAATAGGCATAGAAGAAAAAATCCTATTAGGCAGCGACTTCCCACTGCTCCCAATATCCTGCTACCCCCACCAGTGGGTTTAACGGCGCTGGCGGACTGGAGGGCGCGGAGCGTATTAAAACCCGCTGGCGGGGCGGGAAAAAACCGATAATTAAATGAGGAACTGAAATGGATGACGAATTTACAAGATGCGAGGCGGTACTGAACGCCGAACTTGATGCGCTTGTCGAGGTTGGAGCGGCGCAGGACTTTGTTAATGAGGCGGTACGGGGTCGGAATTGGGTGGACTTTGACGCTTCCATTAAAACGATCAACGGGATCGCTTCCCGGGTGGCGGGCTTGGAAGAGGAGCGTACCGCATTGATGCGGGGCGCGGGAGCGCACGGATTCTACGATTTTGCGCGGCGTTTTCCGGATGAGGAGCGGAGTATACTCTGCGGCTTGTACAGGCAGGTAAGATTGGAGGCGGCCCGGACGCGGTTTTCGGCTGAGGCGCTTGCTTCCTATCTCGGTGAAGCCCGCGCCCTTGTCTCCGGACTGCTCGAAGCGGCGTTTCCGGAAAAGCGTGGCAAGATTTACGGCAGGTCGGGCATGGAGCGGGACGCCAAAATGGGCGGCGTTGTGCTTGACAGGCGGTTTTAACGGAGGGCGTATATGACATCGACTTTTAGCGGGCTGGAATTGGGGAAGCGGGCGCTTGGGGCGCATGAGCAGGCCTTGCAGACTACTGGGAATAACCTTTCAAACGCCTCGACCGAAGGCTACTCGCGGCAGCGTGTGGAATTTGCCGAGATGGAACCTCTGTACTTCCCCGGGCTTAACCGCGAGGAGCGTCCCGGCCAGATTGGTCAGGGGACTGTGGTGAGCCGTATTGAGCGGATACGGGATGAGCTTTTGGACAGGCGCATTGTCGCGCAGGCGAGCGGCGAAGGCTACTGGAAGACACGCGACCCGTACATCAGGCAGCTTGACCAGATGTATCTTGAGGTCGGTGATAACTCGCTCAGGGCAAAGATGGATGCCTTTTGGGACGGCTGGCAGGAACTTTCCCGTTATCCGGCGGATTCCGCGCCGCGAACGGCGCTACTTGAACGAGCACAGACGCTTGTTGACGGCATACACGAGCATTTTCGCGGTCTAAAGAGCCTTCAAGACATGGCGGACGAAGATATTATGCTTACCGTAGAGCGGGTAAACGAACTTTCACGTCAAATTGCCAGTGTTAACAGCGAAATTCAGCGTATCATCGCGCAGGGCGACAGGCCTAACGGCCTCATGGACCGCCGCGACCTCCTTGTCGATAAGCTGTCGGCCATCATAGAGCTTACGGTGGACCGGAGGGACAATGACGAGTTCATGGTTCACACCGGCGGACTTGTACTCGTACAAGGCGGCGTGGGGCGGCAATTTGAGATTACACGAGGCGTCGATACGGAAGGCTATGGGAGGATTAGTTGGGCTGATACCGGCGATATTTTCGAGCCAACGCGGGGCAGAGGCAGTCTTTCCGCGCTACTGGAACTGCGGGATGACACGATAGAACGGGAAATTCAGACTCTGGATAACTTTTCGATGAATTTTGTTGATTTGGTAAACGAGAATCACCGCGCCGGTTACGGTATAAACGGCAGAACCGGGCTTGATTTCTTTACCGAGCATCATTTTGTTACCAATGTGAACGGAAATTACGACCGCAATGGAGACGGCGAGTATGATTCAACGTATATTTACCGCGTTAATGGCGAAAATCCACTTGATGAGCGGGCGCAGGTCGGCCTTGAGGGGACTATCACGCTGTCCGCCTTCGACCCGTCGGGGGCGGGCGGCGGGGCTCTTACCGAGATTCCCTACTATGCCGAGGATACTGTTGCCGACATCGTAAGCCGCATCAACAACTCAGGCGCGGATGTTACGGCGCGGCTCAACCGAGAGGGGCGGCTTTCGCTTAAGGGGGCGGTTACAGAGAGCCGGGATG
>JAIRMY010000149.1 GCA_031258335.1 Spirochaetaceae bacterium
GCGGAGAAACGAAATCAGGCTTCACGGACGAGGATGAGCTATGCCGGGCGGTCGAAGCGGCGTTGGAGTTTGGCAGCCTAAAACCGTGCGGACTCATGACCATGGCACCGTTTACAGACGATGAAAAGACCATACGCGCCGCTTTTCGCCGCGTGGTAAAGGCGCGGGAAAGGCTGCGGCGGCTGTTTCCGGACTGCGACTGGGACTGCCTCTCTATGGGAATGTCCAATGACTACAGAATCGCCATCGAAGAAGGCTCGACTCTGGTGCGTATAGGAACGGCGATTTTTGGAGAACGGCAGTGAGAATGGTGATAAGAACGGCGATGAACGGCGTACAACGAAAGGGGTTTAACCGCGTCATCGCGATGGCGGCGGCGCTGATCCTTGCGGCGAGTCTTGTTCCCATGCCGCTTGCCGCCCAAACTACGGCGGGAACGGCATCCGTCCCTGACATAGTGTTTCCGCAGTGGAGCAAGGATCTGAGGCGGGCGGAGATTGTGGCGTTCGGCACCATACCTTTTTCATGGCTCGTATCGACGACGATTATAGATATTTCACGGACCATAGCCCACAACGGCAGCCGCGACTACTGGCCCTGGCCGCTAAAACCCTCAGGCGCGCCGGTAATGACAAGCAGTGATTACGTCTCGGTCATAGGACTCGCCCTCGGTATCTCGGTAACGGCGGCCATAGTTGACCATATCATAGTAAAGTATAAACGCCGGAAAGCGGAAATCTTGGAACAGCAGAATCTGCCCCGTGAACCGGTAATCATAAGGACGCCTATTTCACAACTCACGGACGAAAACCCGCCGCGGGATTCCGCTTCCGCGTCTCCGCCCGCCTCCGTAGTCCCGCCGGGTGATTAGCGCAAGCCCCCGCGGTTATGGACCTTTACAGCGGTACCGTTGATCTGCCTGAAGGCATGAGCAAACGCCTCGATATCTATATCGCCGGGCATTTACGCCTGATGAGGAGGTCGCAGATAAAAGCGAGGCGGCTCAGCGCCGAAGTGAACGGTAAAAACGTAAAAATCTCCCGCCTTGTCAGGCGCGGCGATAGAATTCACCTGTGCTGGGAGGAAAGCCCCCCATTGATGCTGTCCCCGGAGCGTATACCGCTCGACATCGTATACGAAGATGAGCGTGTAATCGTGGTAAACAAGGCGCAGGGCTTGGTCGTTCACCCCGGCGCGGGTAACGCGGGAGGGACGCTGGCAAACGCCCTC
The DNA here is from genome assembly GCA_031258335.1 of Spirochaetaceae bacterium. Lineage (GTDB taxonomy): Bacteria > Spirochaetota > Spirochaetia > Treponematales > Breznakiellaceae > JAIRMY01. Next base: position 1,231 of record JAIRMY010000149.1, read on the forward strand.
CTCTGGCATATAAGCCAAAGGACAGGCGGACTGTTCGATGCCTCCGATATGCCGGGGACGCGTCCTTTCATAGTCCACCGCTTGGACAAAGATACGTCGGGCTTGCTGATAGCAGCGTGGGATGCCGAGGCGCTGTCGTTTTTGGCGGATCAGTTCCGGGCGCGTACAGTACGGAAAATTTACGCCGCCGTTGTCAAAGGCCGCCCCCCTCTGGAACGCGGGGTAATACGGGCCAACATAGTTCGGGACAAGCGGGACCGCAAGCGTTTTACCGTCTCGGAAGACGGCGGTAAGAGCGCGCTTACTTACTACAGAGTCATGCGGAGCGCAGGGGACTGCTCCCTGTTGCGGCTGCGGCCCAAGACAGGGAGGACGCACCAGCTTCGCGTACATCTCCGCTCCATAGGCTGCCCCATACTCGGCGACCCGTTGTACGGCGGGCAGGGCGTTTATGGCGGGTTGACGCGCCCCACTCTGGCGTTACACGCAAAGTCCCTTGAGCTTACGCTGCCTTCCGGCAAGTCCCGTTCCCGTTTTGTAACAAAACTTCCCCGGCGTTTCAAAAAACTGTTGCACCCCATTGACTAAAGGGTGTTTTTGACTATAGATTTATTATGTATAGAAATTTCTCCAATTTCTGGAGTCCTTATTAAGGAGCACTAATATTATGATAGCGAAAACTATTTCACCGGTTGAAGGGAAACCACCTGAGGGGGTGAGACCCGATGGTTCCGGTGGTTACCGTGTACTGGTAGTCGATGATTCAATGTTTATTGCCAAACAGCTTGGACAAATACTCACTTCCGAGGGATTCGAAGTTGTCGATACCGCCGGAGACGGCGCTCTGGGTTTGGAAAAATACAAGGCCTTGTATCCCAACATAGATTTAGTTACTATGGATATAACGATGCCGGTCATGGACGGAGTTTCGGCGCTTGAAAAGATTATGGAATTTGACAAGAACGCTAAGGTAATCATGGTTAGCGCGCTTGGGAAAGAAGACGTTGTAAAAAAATGCCTGCTATTGGGCGCTAAGAGTTATATAGTCAAACCGCTTGACCGCACAAAGGTTCTTGAACGTGTAACTTCCATACTAAAACGTTAGGGCTTTTTCAGTACCCATTACAAGGATTTTTTATGCCTGAACCAGCAAAACGAGATTCAAAAGCGCCGCGCTTCCTTGAGATTACCGTCAAAGACAGCGAAGGCAAGACTTGGTCAACGATGATAGCCCCCGCCAAAGACTTTTCTACTGGGTCGGTCGGCTACTACGGCTCGGAAAAAATTACAAACCCCGAAAGCGCCGAGCGCTATCAATGTAGCCTGAGCTTTACACTGATAGGCTCCAAGCCGGGCAAATGCTACCTTCCCTCCTGAGCCACGGCTACAGAGCCGACAGCGCGTCAAGTATGGCGTCAACCTCCGCGTCCTGAGTCCCGCGTCCGAAGCTAAAACGGACCGTCCCGCCCGGAAAGGTACCACAAGTCTCGTGCGCGAGCGGGGAACAGTGTAGTCCGCTACGGGTAATGATCCCGTGCCTTTCAAACAGCAATCGTGAGACTTCTCCGGCATCGTACCCTTCTACCGTGAGTGAAACGACCGCCACGGAGCGTTCCGGGTCGAGCGTACCGAGAGGCTTTACCTTTTTTATCCCCCGCAGCCCCGCCAAAAAACGCGCCGTGTGCCCCTTCTCTCTGTCCCTTATTTTTTCTACGCCTAGGCGTAAAATCTCCTCGACCGATGCGGCAAGACTGAGTATGCCGGCGGCGTTTTGCGTACCCGGCTCGAATCTGTCTGGGAGAAAATTCGGCATATCAAGCGAGTCCGAGGCGCTCCCTGTGCCTCCTCTGATCCACGGCAGCATTTCGCCGCAAACGGCGTCCCCAAGCGCGAAGCCGCCCGTACCTCCCAGCCCCCCCAATCCCTTGTGGCCGGCAAACACGAGGATGTCGCAACATTCCCCCATGGCGAGCGGCAGGACTCCGCCTGTCTGCGCGGTGTCCAGAATGGTGAAGGCTCCGTGTTCACGGGCGGCGTTGAAACATTCTTTTACTGGGAGTATAGTGCCGAGGACGTTTGACGCATGGGTCATTACAAGGAGTCTTGTGTTTTTTTTCAGCGCCTTACGGACATCACCGCCGTCCAGCGAGCCGTCGGGGGCGCACCGGAGCCAGTCGAGTTCTATCACGCCGTTTTTACGCAAGCCTTCCAGCGGACGCGCCGCCGCGTTGTGTTCCACGCTCGTGGCAACAACATGGCAGCCCGGCCTTACAAGCCCGTTTATCGCCATGTTGAGGGATAGTGTAGCGCCGCTCGTGAATATTACAGCAAGCGGATTGTGTACGCCAAAGAGCCTTGCCACAGCCGCGCGGGCGCGTAAGGCGATAGTCCCCGCCTCCAGACCTTCAAAATTCCGCCCGGCGTTGAGCCTAAGTCCGCCTAAATATTCGTAAAGTTCCGCCGCCGCCGCCTCGGACAGCGCGGGAGAACCCGCGGCGTAGTTTGCGTATATAGGCATATCATATCGTAATCACGCTGGAAGCGTTTGCCAGTTTGTTTGTTATGTTCATCATGTCCGTGATGCTTCCAACGGCAAGCGCTTCCGTCAATTTATAAAAGTTGGCGCAGGTGCCGCAGGTGTATACTTCGGTTCCCTTCTTTTCCAGCGTTATTAGGTCGTCCACCGTGTTTGCCCCTTTCGTGGTAAGATGAGCGCCGCCGTTCAAGAATATAACGGCGGAAGGCGGCGGGT
>JAIRMY010000160.1 GCA_031258335.1 Spirochaetaceae bacterium
AGAAGTAGACTGTGCGGAGCAGCGTGAACTCGCTCGCTCCGAACACTCGCGCCGAGGCGAGGTAGCGCGGGTCCGTGTCCTTGATGCCCTGATACGTGTTGAACAGCACAGGGTAGAAAATACCTATGAACATTAGGAATATGTGCATTTTCGAGCCTATGCCGAACAGGATTATCGTCATGGGCACCCAAGCGGGCGGCGGTATGGGCGACAACAGTTGCCAGAGCGGTAGGATGAATGCCCGGATTTTGAGATTCCAGCCCATGAGGAGTCCTATGGGGACTGCGAGCGCCACCGCTATGCCGAAGGCGGTAAAAAACCTCCCCATGCTGTACGCTATATGAAGCACGAGGTCTTTGTGCCAGAGCATATACCAGAAACGCCGCGCCACTACGCTGAGCGGGGGCAGGAGGCTTTCAGGCAGCGCTCCCCACCTGGGAAGGAATTCCCAGAGGAGGAGTATAGGAATCAGCACGGAGAGAAATTCCAGCGAGAAAAAATTGCCAAGCGAATTTTTCGTGAACCCCCAGAGTTCCTGAAAAACCCTTCGCAAGCCCCTAGTCTCGTAAGTATCGTTGTTCATGATTTTCCTACTATTCTGATAGATATTATAGTGAGGCGTGGGGGGAGAGTCAAGGCGGCTGTCGAGTCTGTCGGGGAGGGGGCTGGGCGGTCGGCAATGAGGAATGAGGAATGAGGAATGATGTCGAGTCCTGGTGTAAAGTTGACACAAGAGGAGAAAAAAAATGAAAGAAGTGGTAAGATACAGCGAAACGTTTAAGCTGAGGCTTGTGGAGGACGTGGCGAGCGGGAAGTACAAGAGCAGCCGCGTATGCCTGCCGCCTTTTTTACGTTGAAGGCAGAAGCCGAAGTTTGTTTTCGGGACGCTAGCGGTGTTCCGTTATTCAAAATGACTATACCAGCCGCCGCCTTTTACGCTAACATGAATCAGGTATACTATATTAGAGGTGTTATTGCCATGGCGCGGATGTTAATTAAAGCGCCGCGGATGCTTTACACCGACCCGCTGTTGCGGGCATTTATTAGATATTTTGATTTTTTTGGAGTGGATAATGGCGAAAGTCAGGTTAAATGATTTAGTGTTGCGGGATGCTCATCAGTCCCTGCTTGCTACGCGAATGACGACAGCGGATATGATGGGCGCATTGGATATGCTTGATAAAGTTGGCTACTGGGCGCTTGAGGCTTGGGGCGGTGCGACTTTTGATTCGTGCATACGTTTTTTGAACGAAGATCCATGGGAAAGACTGCGGACGCTAAAAAAGGGGCTGCCAAAAACGCCGATAATGATGCTGCTGCGAGGGCAAAACCTGCTCGGTTACAGGCACTACGCGGACGATGTTGTCGGTAAATTTGTAGAGAAGGCGGCGGAAAACGGCGTCGGCGTATTTCGCATATTTGATGCCTGTAACGACCCGCGCAACCTGAAACACGCCGCGGATGCCGCCAAGAAAACTGGCAGGCACGTACAGATGGCCATATCTTACGCGACAACGCCGTACCACACAAAAGAAATCTACGCCGATCTTGCCAAAAAGTACGCGGAATTCGGCGCGGACTCAATCTGTGTAAAAGATATGTCCGGTCTCTTGAAGCCTTACGAAGCCTACGATTTGATAAAGGCGATGAAGGCAAAGGCCGATATTCCGGTAAACATTCACACCCACGCGACGACAGGGCTTTCGGTCTCCACGCTGATCAAGTCCGCCGAAGCCGGCGCGGAGTACCTTGACACGACGATTTCTTCGATGGCTATGGGTACCAGCCACAGCCCAACGGAAACCATAGTCGAAGCGTTCAAAGGGACGAAATACGACACAGGCCTTGACACAAAAACCCTGTTGGAAATTGCCGCTTTTTTCCGCGATGCGCGCAAAAAGTACGCTCGCTTTGAGTCCAGTTTCCTTGGGGCGGACACGAGAATTCTTGTTTCGCAGGTGCCGGGCGGTATGCTTTCCAACCTTGAAAGCCAGCTCAAGGAGCAGGAGGCGCAGGACAAGATGGACGATGTGCTGAAAGAGATAGCCGTTGTGCAAAAAGACTGCGGGTACATCCCGTTGGTAACGCCTACAAGCCAGATTGTAGGGACGCAAGCTGTGTTCAACGTCCTTTTCGGCAGGTACGCGAAAATTACCACCGAGACCGCGGACCTCGTCACCGGGCGCTACGGAGCGCTCGCCGCGGAGGTCAACCCTGAGCTTGTCAAAAAAGCCCTCGCGCAAAACAAATACGAGTCCGTGCTGACGGCGCGTCCGGCGGACAGCATACCCAACGAGTTTGAGAAAATCGAGGCCGAGGCCAAGGCTGCGGGCGCTAAAACCACGGAAGACGTTCTTACATACGCCATGTTCCCCAAAGTCGCGCCCGTATTCTTCCGCGACAGGGCTAAGGGGCCGGTTTCAAGCGATGAGTTTGCGGTAAAACCGGCGCTTACAGGCGGCCCGGCCCAAACAGCTTCCGCGTACATTGTAAATGTAAACGGCGCGGACTACAATGTACAAGTCCGTCCCGAAGGTACTGTGGCTATAGCTCCGGCGGGCGGGGTCCCGGTTCAGGGTGGCGCACCAGCGACTCGGACGGGCGGCGTGACCGTCAACGCTCCGGTGGCCGGCACCATACTGAAACAAGCTATAGCGGAAGGGGCGCAGGCAGCGCCGGAAGACACCATCATCATCATCGAATCTATGAAGATGGAACTGGAGATAAAGACGGTTCAGGCGGGCAAGGTTCATTTCCTCGTGCCGGTCGGACAGCAGGTACAGGCCCAGCAGCCTGTCGCTGAGATTGGATGACGGCAAGTTACGGTTGATAACGATGCGGACTATACGTTTAATTGCGCTGGATCTTGACGATACTCTGCTGCGGACGGATCTTAGTATCTCGTTCAGAACAAAAAACACGATAAAACGCTGTCTAGCGGCTGGAATCAAGGTGATTTTGGCGTCAGGCCGCGTCTATAACGCGGTGTATCCGTATGTTAAAATGCTGACGCTTCAAAAATGTAATGGATACGTGATTTGTGAAAACGGATCGCTTATACAGGAAGCGGCAACGGGTAAAGTTGTGGAGCAGACGACTCTGCTTCCAAAATCCGCACTTGCCGCGTTTAACCTGGTTGACGCGGAAGGGTTTCCAGCGCAGATTTATGAAAACGGCGTTGCGTATGTGTCGCGTAAAAATGAATTTGCCATATATGAAAAAAAACTTACCGGTATGCAACAGAGCGTTCCACCCGATTTTCGCGAGCTAATAGTCTCAGGCTGCCATAAGATCGTCATACCCGGAGACCCTATGCTGTTAAAACAGTTAGAAGTCATACTCAGGAACTTTATGGAGGATGAGATAACGATTTTTACTAGTAAGCCATACTACCTTGAGATACTGCCGCCCGCCACAGACAAGGGGACGGCCCTCGCAAAAGCCGCGGCAAGGCTTGGCATAAAGCAGGAAGAGGTCATGGCTGTAGGCGATTCCATGAACGACGAAGCCATGATACGCTGGGCGGGTTGCGGCGTGGCCATGCGTAACGGTGATGAACGGATAAAAAAGATAGCCCGCTTTGTTACCGAAAAGTCAAATGACGAAGATGGCGTTGCCATCGCGATAGAACAGTATGCGCTAAAAGCGTAATCCTGTATTTTTTTTAAGGAAGTAAATATGAGAATTACTGCACCCACCCCCCCCCCCCCC
>JAIRMY010000200.1 GCA_031258335.1 Spirochaetaceae bacterium
CAGGGTTTCAGTAACGGCGCTTTGGGCTATAGTACCGGCGTTGACGGCGGGAGAGACGGCGGGCTTTACTTCCATGGCATCCAACTGATAGCATCCCGCCGAGCCCGCAAGGTAGTAACCGCTCAAGCCGCCGGCAGAGGCTAAAGTAGCATAGGCGGAAACGGAAGCCATCAACGCGCAGCTCCTTGAACCCGCCAATCCGTCCGGCGTAGCCCCGCCTATGATGCCGCCGGCGGCTACGATTCCCGTGCCGCTGCCGGACGCGCTCACTTCGTTACGCGCGTAACATTCGGATATGGTCGAAATTGTTTCAGTGCCGCCGGCTTTATTTTCGTGGTAGCCCAGTATGCCGCCGGCATAAGCGCCCTGCCCCCTGTTGTTTATCGTTACTATACCGGTATTATAACATTTATCAAGGAGGATGACGCCTTCCGTCTGTTTGCTGTACCCGGCAATTCCGCCTATGTACCCGCTGCCCAAACTATCCGCGACCGCTTCGAATGAAAAAAGCATGGAAGAACCGGATATACTGCTGGAACCCGTTATTCTACCGGCTATCCCGCCTATATAAAAATCGCCGCCGCCCGGTTTAGAGATTCGCAGTCCTTTAACCGGGCCGTTTATGTTTACCTTTTCGATGAGAGCATTCTCGATTTCACCGGCAAGAATCCCTACGCTTTGACCGCTTACCTCGGACAGCGTTAGCTCCGTGCCTGATACATTCAAATTCAGGTTTTTTATCCCGGCGCGGGTGGAAGCATACCCCTTAACATAACCGAATAGCCCTATGTACCCGTAGACGCTGTCGCCAGGCAGCGTGATTCCGCTTATACTATGGTCGCGACCGTTAAAAACCCCGGAAAAAGGCTCGTTGGCGCTTTTGCCTATAGGCTCCCATTCGCCGCTTAGATTAAGATCTTTGAGCAAAATATAGCTTTCGTTCAGCGGAAACCGCTCAGTTTTCCCTATCAGCGCAAGATCGCCTGAGCTTTTTACCGGTATGTTGTTTTCGCCCACAGTAAGGTTGTAATATCCGCCGGATCTAAATTTTGCGTCATTCCCCTCATTGTAGTACAGTTTGCCTGAAGTGTCATTATTCAACTCCACCCAAAAAGTACCGGGTGTATTTTCGTCCCCCGCAACCGGTATAGCCCAGGCAAGATCCGCGTTGTTTGACTCAAGGACGTATTCGCCTAAAACAACTCCTCTCGTATCTATGGCCATGACTCTTGTTATAGTCCAGCCTGTTGAATATTTACTGTCGAGAAGAACCTGTCCATACATCTTTAGGGGTTCAGGTTGTTCGGTTACCGGATACGGCAGGCAGTTTGAGAATAACACGGCGTATGCAAACGCGGTGAGAGTTTTTAAGTTCATAGCTTTAACACGGTTAATTTTCGGCATAAAACCGCCATTTAATCATTCATCGCTGCCTTGTATCAATGTAAACAAATCAGGCTGGGAAAAAGAAACAGAATCCCGCTTGGCAGGCGTTCTTTTCCGCTTCGATTCCGGGATCGGGGGAGTCTGTTCCGCGGGCGGACTCTCCTCAGGTTTTAGTTTAAGCATTATCTCCTCCGCCCTCTCTAGGACTTCGCGGGGGAGTCCCGCAAGCCGCGCCACGTATATGCCGTATGATTCTTCGGCTGCCCCTTCTATAAGGCGGCGCCTAAAAATGATTTCCTCGTCCACCTTCTCGACTAAGAGGGAGCGGTTTACGAGGCGGGGGTGGACAAGGGCGGCAAGCTCGTGGTAGTGCGTGGCAAACAGGGTGCGGCATCTAACCTTGTTCAACAGGTGTTCGCTCACAGCGCGGGCTATCGCTAGCCCGTCCCTGGTTCCCGTGCCGCGCCCGACCTCGTCCATTATCACAAGGCTCTGTTCCGTAGCGGAATTCAGTATAGCCGCGGTTTCTAGCATCTCTGTGAGAAACGTCGATTCGCCTCTAGCAAGGTTGTCCGAGGCTCCGACACGGCAGTATATCTTGTCAACCACGCCTATCTTGGCAGACCGCGCCGGCACAAAACTCCCCATCTGCGCCATTATTGTGATCAGCGCCGCCTGTCGGAGGTACGTTGATTTTCCAGCCATGTTAGGTCCTGTAATCAGAGCAAAGGCGGGGCTGCCTTCCGGCCTCGCGTCAAGCGCTATGTCGTTGGGCATGAACTCGTTCCGCGCAAGGTTTGCCTCGACAACAGGGTGGCGGCCTTCTACTATGTCAACGCGGTTTAACTTGTCAACGACAGGCCGCGCCCATACCCGGGCGGCGGCGGCGCGGGCAAGCGACTGCGCCGTATCGAGCTCGGCTATCATCTTCGCCGCCGCCCCAATTTCGCCTAGCAGCGCCTTGGCCTCCTCGCGCAGGGCTATAAACAGCGTCTTTTCGAGTTCTACTATCTTGTCGGACGCGCCGTTTATCTCTGATTCCAGCGCGCTCAGCCTGTCCGTGGTAAAGCGTTCCCCGGATACAAGCCCCTGCCGCTTGATAAAGTACGGCGGGACTTTGGCAAGCTGATTCACCGCCGCCTCGAAGTAATACCCCAATAACCTGTTGTACCGGATTTTTAAGTTTGATATGCCTGTTTTTTGCCGTTCTTCCTCAAGGTAACCCTCCAAAAGCGCCCGCCCGTTCTCCCTAAGCTCGTGCAAAGCGTCCAATTCCGCGTTAAAACCGGCGCGTATCAACTTCCCCTCGGTTAAAAGTATAGATGGCTCATCGCATATACTCTGCTTAAGCGTTTCTTTTAGCGCGGTAAGCCGTGAAAACGCCTCTCTATCAAACGAAAGAGCCTCTTCCGACTCGAATTCTATGCGCGTACTCCCCCAGTTTTCGTTTTTTTGAGCGTCCTCAAGTATTACAAGGCATTTTTCAAGCGAAGAAAGGGCGTTTTGCAGCGAAAGCATATCCCTGCCGTGTGCGCGGTTCATCGCTATTCTCGATGAAAGACGCTCAAAGTCAGGCATACCGCCCAGTATGCCGCGGAGCAGCGCCAGAGTCTTCTGGTCATGGTAGAAGATGTCCACCATGTCAAGCCGCTTTTCTATTCTGGATATGGCCCGAACCGGGTGGGCTATGCGGCGCTTCAGCAACCTCCTGCCCATGGCCGTCTTCGTCTCATCCAGCGTCTCGAGCAGTGAAAAGTGAATGCCGCCGTCCCGGAGGTTGCGGAGGAGCTCAAGGTTACGCCTGCTTGCCTCGTCTATCCAGACGTACTCATCCTCGCCGTACAGCCTGAGGCGGCGTACATGGGGTATGAGGCTCTTTGCCGCATCGTCAAGGTAGGAAAGGAGCGCCCCCGCGGCAATAAACTCCGGCGCCAACTGGAATTTCCCAAGTCCGGCGGCAAACATATTGCCGAACTGTCTGTGCAGGCGTTCCGCGCTTTTTTTTGCATCGAAGAGCCAGTCCGCCCAGCGGTTGATAACTATGCCCTGCATCTCATCAAGAGCGCGGGCGAGCGGCGCTTTTTCCCGGAGCAGCGCTTCCTGCACCACGATTTCTTTTACGTCCAGCCGCTCAAGCTCCTGACGCAGCCTGGAATCGGCGTCTTTCCATGAAAAAGAAGCGGCGTTGAACTCGCCTGTCGAAAGGTCTATGTACGCGAATGCCGGCGCATCATCCCCTCCGTAAAGGCAGGCAAGGTAGTTTGCGCTTCCCCTGTCCAAAAATTCTTCGTCTACCGTAGTGCCGGGGCTTATAACCTCGACAACTTCCCGCTCTATCAGCGTTTTGCCCTTCGCCGCCTCTCCGGTCTGCTCGCAGATGGCGATTTTCTTGCCGTATTTTAAAAGGCGGGCTATGTACGAGCGCGCGGCGTGGTAGGGGACTCCGCACATGGGAAGCCCGTTAC
>JAIRMY010000213.1 GCA_031258335.1 Spirochaetaceae bacterium
TTTGGCCGATATTGAGGCTGGAAACACCTGGGTATCCGCCCTGACCCTCGTAAAGTTCGCCAAAGCCTTTGAAATAGAGGCGTATGAACTCCTGAAACCGGATTTTGAAATGTCCAATATCCCCAAAGACGGGCAAACCGATGCTTCCAAGGCTCTGCTGGACCGGTTTTCCAAAGATGCGGCGGTCGTCATCAAGGAAGCTCTGGAAAAAGGGCTGGAGTATGTCAAAAAGCAATACATGAACTAATTAGTCGAGTAGCGGATGACCCGGTAGTCAAAGCCTCCACCCAGCCCCCAGGAGAGAGGGTAGCACAAGGCGCTTGCCGCGTACTCATTCAACGGCGCAGGGCAGCCGCAACCCCGCCTATCAGGAGGCTTAAATTAAAAAATCGGAGGAAAATCAGGGTAAAAACCGCCGCGGCGGTAAATATCACATCACGGCGGGATATGGCGCGTTTACCGCCTGAATGGAAGCGTCCGCTGAAACCCCGGCACTTCATAGCCAAGTACACCCTCTCGGCGCGGCTGAAACTCCGCAACAGGAGGCGGCCAAGGAGACTCCCCATGTCCCTCATCATAACATCTCTTTTAAGCGGGGCGCGGAGGATGTACGCCATCCGTATACTCTCCGCCTCACCCAAAAGTATGTAGATATACCTGTACGTGAGCAGAAGCTGCAATCCCAAAATGCCTATGCCCTTTACCCTTGTAAGCGCCCCGCATATATCGTTGAACGGGGTCGTGGCTATCAGTATGAGCACGGCAAACACGGATAACACCGTTTTCAGCATTATCGACGTGAAGGATACAAGCCCCCTCGTTACCTCGAAACCCATGACGGTAAACGCGGCATCCCGCATTAAAAACAGGTTGGAAAGGCCGCCCGCCAGCGCAAAGGGAAGCGCGAATTTAAGGCGGGAAAGCATGGGGCGGTACGGCGTATCCGAAAGCGCCATCATAAACATGGGGTATATAAGGAAAGGCACAAGCCCGCTCATGTTTTTTGACGGAAACGAGACCACCAGCATCAAAAAAAACAGCGTAACGGCTATTTTTATGCCGGTATTTAGCCTGTGTACCGGTGAATCCCCGCGGCTCAGGCGTTCAAGGTGATCAACGCCCAGAGCCGCGTCATGAAATTTGGACAAAGCGCCCCGCTAAACGGCGGCCTCGCCGGTTTTTTTCTTTTTGCGGACGGCGCTTATGGCAAATCCAAGCCCGCCCGCAAGGAGTACCGTGATTATGCTCCCTGTTATGCCGGCTGTCGCCGTTCCCGCCGCCTCAGCTTCGCCTGAACGGAATCCGTAATCCGGCATGAATGCCGTTTTCTCGACTACATCCGCCGCCGCCGTGTAGACCGGCCCTTCCCGTTCCAGTTCCGCCGTACCCGCCGTCTTTTCCATAGACCATTCGAGTCCGTCAGGGTAAGCCGAGGCGAATAGGGAAAGCAACCCGCCCACAGCCAGCGTCAGCACGGCGAAGGTGACCAATACTTTCTTTATAGGAATGGCAGCATCGAGTTTCGCGCTTGTTACCGCGCCCTCAAGCAATTCCGGTCTTGCGCTGTGGACAAAGCAGAGAACGGCGGCTGTAACTATGCCTTCTACAAGCCCTATAGCGGCGTGTATGGGCAGCATTAGCCCCACAAACACCGAAAACGGCAATTCCGTGATTCCGGAGGCAAGCGTTTGCAGCACAACGCAGAAAGCGCCGGCAAGCAGCCCCGCCACAACCGCGAGTATAGAGGCAAGGGTTATGTTCCTTTTTGTCAGTCCTTTTTTGACAAGAGGTTTGTAAATCAGCGTATAAGCCGCTATGCAGGGAATCACGCCCATGTTGAACACGTTGCAGCCGAAAGCGAGCAGTCCGCCGTCCGCGAAAAACAGGCATTGTATCAATAAGACGGAGGCCAGCGTTATGAGCGCCGGCGCCGGGCCAAGCAACGCGGCAAGCAAGATACCACCTCCTATGTGCCCCGACGAACCCGTACCGGGTATGGTAAAGTTGATCATCTGACCGGCAAACACAAAGGCTCCCATGATTCCCATGATGGGTATTTTCTTTTCATCAAGAACCGGAGCGTCATTGTTTCCGGAGACTTTCTTTACAGACAAACCAATCGCCGCCGCGCTTGCGATCCACATTACGCCTCCCACCGCTGGCGAGAGCAAAGCATCCGACATATGCATAAAATCCTCCTAACTCCAAAACCCTGAAGGTTTGGATAAAAATAAAAAACCATGAAGTTTCTTCCGTACAGCGAGCGTACACCACACTCGCGCCGCAACGCGGCTATATACGGATTTGAACCTTCATGGTTTCCCTGTATCCTTAAACCTTCACGGTAAGGATGTTTTACTCTACCACATTCAGCGCAAAGTTGTCAAGGGGTTTGTGGTTCAACACCCGCCTAGCGGCTAGACGGCGCTTCTGCCCGCGTCAGAATGAACCCGCCGGCAAAAACCGTCAGCGGGGCGACGAGTACGAGGCCGAAGCAGCCCACAAGCGTATGAATCATTTCTGAGGAAACCCAAACCATGTTAATCACGTTTTCCAGCGGAATTCCCTGGGCGATAAAAGTCATGATCATCGCGGTATACTCGGCGGAATAGGCGAGAAGCAGGGTCGTACTCATCGTGCCGGCAACGTGGCGGGACACGGACGCCCCGCTTTTGAGCAGTTGGGATCGGCTAATGGCGGGGTATTGGGTCTTGATTTCATCCATCGCGGAGGCTATGTCCATGGAAAGATCCATCATCGCCCCGGAGGCGGCGAGAAAGATGCCGGAGATAAAAAGATGCGCGAGATTCAAATGGGTGTAGCCGGAGTACAGCAGCGCTTCGGAGAATGGACGCACCGCCCCGTGGACTTTGAACCAGCGGGTAAAGAAAAAGGCGAGATACGAGGTAACGAGGACTCCGCCCATGGAACCGGCGAAGGCGGTAAGCCCCCGCCGCGTGAACCCTCCGACTAGAAAGATGATTACAGCCGTGATCACCGTTACCATGACCACCGAGGAAAAGATAGGGTCCCAGCCCCGCAGCATGGCGGGAAAAAGGACGCGGACCAGAGCAGAGGCGGTAAACACAAACGTGATCACTATCTTTACACCCATCCACCCCATGATGAGGATGATAAAAAAGAAAAACAGGAGGCAAAGGAATACCGTCTTCCCCGTCCGGTAATGGTCGATGACTTGTGCGTGTCCCATGCTCCCATCCTCAGAAAGGCTGACCACCACCAACGCCATATCGCCGGGTGCGAAAATCTTGTCCAGTTCTATCTTGCCCATGAGGTTATTCGAGCCGGAAAAGACCCACCCCTTGAAGCGCCCGGAGCGTATTTCTACCTCAAGCTGCTGTTCGCCCTGCTTAACAGGCCCTATGTTGATGACGCGCTCGTTGTTCACTTCGATAATCTTTCCCCTGACCCGCTCGCTGCCCGCCGACTGGGACGCGCCTTCAAAGCCGGTAGGGATCACGAAAAACAGCGCGGTAAGGAGGGAGGAAACCAGAGTAAAGGCTATGTCCAGCCGCCTTGCCCCAAGCTTTTTCATTGTTCCTCCCCCCTTCCGCTTCCTTTCGCTACAGGTCCAGGTTCATCGCCTGAGCCATTTTTTTGAAAATATCGGTATTGTCGTAATAACCGCCGAACAAGTCTTGATGAACGCCGAACGCAAAGGTGCTGACCGGTACGCCGGTGTGGGCGTAGGAAGTCCAGCCTATACCCGCGCTCTGGTTCATAATCTGCGTTATCTTTACCGTCAGCGGCTCATATCCGCCGTAAAGCAGGTATTGATCCTCGGCGACAGGGCGCTCAATCTCGTCCCCCATTGAACGCTGAAAGGCGAATTCGAGTTGCTGCTTCTGGAAAT
>JAIRMY010000256.1 GCA_031258335.1 Spirochaetaceae bacterium
ACGACATAATCCCCGTCGTAAAGAACGGCGTCCTGTCCCGGCGTTACCGCCCGCTGCGGCTCGTCAAATTCTATCCGTATCGCGTCCGCCGCCGTTTGCATGGCAACGGCGGCGGCGGCTTTCTGCAAGTAGCGCGTCTTTACCGTTACCCGCAGCGGTCTTTCAAGACTTTCACAAGCTATCAAATTTATACTACAGGCATTCAAGGTTTTTGAATACAAGTCCCTCTCAGTGCCAAGCGTTACCGTATTGTCCTCTGTTGATTTCGCGGAAACGTACAACGGAATTTTTGCGGAAACCCCTAGGCCCCTGCGCTGGCCTATCGTATAACGGATGTGGCCCTTATGCCGCCCCAGAATATTCCCGGCGCAGTCTATAATATTGCCTTCGGGGTATTTTTTGCCAAGATACCTTTCGATGAAAGCCCCATAATCTCCGTCCGGCACAAAACAAATATCCTGACTGTCCTGTTTTTCCGCGTTTATGAAGCCTTGTTCGGCGGCAATTTGGCGGACTTCTTCCTTTCGCATCGCGCCCAACGGGAACGCGGCGTGTTTTAACTGTTCCTGTGTCATCGCGTACAGGACATAACTCTGGTCTTTTTTTTCATCGGTGGATTTTTTTAAAAAGAATCTATCGCCGGATTTTTCTATACGCGCATAGTGTCCGGTAACGAGGCAGCCGCATTCAATCTGCCCGGCGCGGAACATCAGGCTGTTGAATTTTATGAAACGGTTGCAGTCTATGCAGGGATTAGGCGTGCCGCCTGACTCGTATACCTCTATGAAACGTTCAATGACGTTTTTGCGGAAATCCTCGCGGAGATTCAGAACATAGTGCGGAATGCCGAGGCGGTAGGCGGCGTCCCGCGCATCGTTCACATCGTCGAGCGAGCAGCATGATTTCTTTGATACGCCGCCGCCAATGCCGTTGTCAAAGAGTTTCATCGTCGCTCCCACGCAGTCCCACCCTGACTGTTTCATCAAAAAAGCCGCCACAGAACTATCGACACCGCCGCTCATCGCTATAAGAGCCTTTTGTCTCATATCTTTACTGTACACGTCAAGACCGCTGTTTACCAGCGGCGGCAACCGCTTACAATTAAACCGCGTACCCGTTACAGTGAGATGGGCAGGGGAGAGGGAACAGTAATGCTGCTTGTAATTGACATTGGTAACACGAATATAGTCGCGGCGCTTTTTCGCGGGGACGAGATTATAGAGGTCGGGCGCATCTTCACCGACACGCATAAAACCGGCGATGAGTACGGGATTATCTTCCACTCGTTGTTGCGCGATATTGGCACGCAGCCTAGTGAGATAAGCGCGGCTACGATAAGTTCCGTAGTGCCGGCGCTGATAGGCCCTTTCGTCAACATGACAAAAAAACTCACCGGTAGAAAACCTCTGCTCGTGAATCACGCGATTTATGACAGGCTTCCAGTTAAGCCGCCCGCGGAGCGCGTTCACGAGATAGGCGCGGACCTCATCTGCAACGCCGTCGCCGCGTATACGCGGTTCAACGGGGCCTGTATCATCGTGGATTTTGGAACGGCGCTTACCTTTACCGCCGTGGGGAAGGATGGCGGCATACTGGGCTGCGCGTTTGCCCCCGGACTCGGCACGGCCGTAAAGTCGCTTTCGGCGAATACCGCCCAGCTTTCGATAGTACCGCTCGAAGCGCCGGCATCCTCGCTAGGCGGAAACACGGTTCACGCGATTCAGGCGGGTATAGTGCTGGGATACAAGGGCCTCGTCGAATACCTGCTTGACCGGATGAAGGCCGATATGGAAGCGGCAAGCGGCGTGTCAAAGAACGATATTTCCGTGATAGCGACGGGCGGGCTGAACAGCGTGTTACAGCCTATAACCGGCGTGTTCCGTTACGTCGACAGGCAGCTCATCCTGCGCGGGCTTAAAATAATTTCCGATTTGATAAACGCATAGAGTTTGCCTTTATTAACGACAAACCATTCATAACCATTCATTCATGGACGCGCATATACGCGGCAATCATCTCCGCAACTTGCCGCGGCGTCTTTCCCTCCGCGTGAACTGTGAAGTCGGCTTTTTTTCTGTACGCCTCGGCGCGGCGTTCATACAGAGCCGCATGAGTTTCTCTTGGATTTTCAGTGTCAAGAAAGGCGGGAAGGCCGGCGCCGTTAGACGCCGCCCGCTCTATGCGCTCCCACGCGGTAGCGGCACTCACCTCTAAATAGACAACTGTAACGCTATTATCCTGCTCAAGCGTTTTTACCGCGTCCTCGTTGTCTATGATTCCGCCCCCTGCGGCTATAATCGCAGTCCCGGTTCCAGCCTTTACCCTATCCATTATCAAAGAAATGGCCCGCGCCTCCGCCTCATGAAAAACATCCTTTCCCTGCCTGTACAATTCCCTGACGCCGCATCCTTCCTGTTCCTCAATGAATGCGTCAACGTCAATGAAATCGCCGCCTGTTATATCACGCAGGGCAAGCCCCGCGCTCGTCTTTCCGGAATGTTTTGGGCCTGTCAAAACCACCATGATTTTTGATTAATATTCGCGGCGTGACCGGCGCGCCGTCATTCATCTTTGGACAAGACCTTGTCCCCGCGTTCAAGCGCGACGAGTCCGGTACGCGCCAACTCAAGTATGCCATAGGGCCTCAAGAGGCAGAGCAACCCGTTTAACTTGTCAAAACCGCCGGTCACCTCTATCGTTATTGTGGATGCCGATATATCTATTACCCGCGACCGGAAAATCGCCGCTACTTCGACTATGGCGGAACGGTTTTGTTCGTCAGCTCTAACTTTGACAAGCATGATTTCCCGCTTGATACAGGCATCATCATCAAGTTTGCGAATAGAAATTACATCAACAAGTTTTCCAAGCTGTTTTACAATCTGCTCGAGCACCGCGTCATCCCCGAAAACCGCTATAGTCATGCGGGAAATATCTCTGTCTTCGGTCTCCCCCACCGTCAGGCTGTCTATATTGAATCCTCGCCTGCTAAAGAGCCCCGCGACACGGCTCAGAGTACCCGCCCTGTTTTCCACTAAAACCGACAAAACATATGTTTTCATTTCATAACCGCCGACTTTTTACTTTATATTGTCATACCGCGCCG
Organism: Spirochaetaceae bacterium; assembly: GCA_031258335.1. Classification (GTDB taxonomy): domain Bacteria; phylum Spirochaetota; class Spirochaetia; order Treponematales; family Breznakiellaceae; genus JAIRMY01. The sequence continues at coordinate 3,107 of JAIRMY010000256.1, forward strand.
GTCAAGAGGGCGCTTCGCCCGGCAGACTCGCCCGCCGTCTAGCGGCGGCTTGCGGCTTCGTGTCCGCCTGAAAAAAGCCGTCTTTCCAGTTAAAA
>JAIRMY010000257.1 GCA_031258335.1 Spirochaetaceae bacterium
ACTTACGCGCCTGTTGATAGGATTGGGACTCGATGAATTCAGCATGAATGCCGCCGCGATCCCCGACGTTAAACGAATAATACGCGAAAGCTCTTTTACCGAATGTCAAAAACTCGCGCGCCGCGCCCTGCTGTGCGCCGGCGCCGAAGAAGTTTCCGTTCTGCTAAAAAAAGCGGAGGGTTGAGCGGACTATATTAGACGCGCTTTTTTTATCGCCGCCCGGGGGAATTTTTTATTTATTTCATGTATGCATTTTTCCAGCCTTATTTTACGCTCGTCTTCAAATTCAAATAATTCTCCCGATGAACATTCCGCGTTTTCAAGGTTCATGAGTCCGGCGCCGATGAGACGTATGCCCCTGCCGCGTTTGTACTTGCGGTGAAACAACGCGCATAAACGGTCAAATAAATCATTCATCGTACATACCGGATGCTCTGAAGTTTCCCTCGCGGTTTCCGTAGAAAAATCCTCGTAGCGTATTTTTAAGGAGACCGTTCTACTCTCCAGCCTGCTGTCCAGAAGCCTGTACATAAGCGTGTTGCAGATTTTCATGATGGCGGTTTCGACCGCGAATTGATCATACATATCGAATCCAAACGTGTGTTCCGCGCTGATTGAACGGGCGCCGCGTATATAGTCAAACGAAGACGCCGCTTCGCCCCGGACCGCTCTGTACAAAAAATCCCCAAAAGCCTTTCCAAAAACAGAACATAATCTTTGTAGAGGAATTTTATAAATATCATCGCAGGTCTTGTACCCGTACTTCTTGAATTTAGCCTGAGCCTTGTTTCCCGCTCCCCATATCTTATCTACGGACAGGGAACGCATAAAACTTTCTTCCCCGCCGTTTTCGACGATGAAGCAGCCGTCCGGTTTTGACATACCGGAAGCTATTTTTGCGACATATTTATTTGAGGCAAGACCCGTCGAAACCGTGAGTCCTGTTCTTTCGCGGACGGTGGTTTTTAATTTGTCCGCAAGCTCCGAAGGCGGTCCAAATATACGTTCCGTCCCCGTGATGTCAAGGAACGCTTCATCTATGGAAATCTGCCGGAGATCCGGCGTGAATTCCATGAATATACCCATAACTTCGCGGGACTTTTCCTGGTAACGCTTCATCCTGCCGCGCAAAAAAATTCCATGCGGGCAAAGTTCGTAAGCCCGGGCTATCGGCATAGCAGAATGAACGCCGTACCTTCGCGCCTCGTAAGACGCAGTAGATACTACAGTCCGCCTGTCGCCCGGAATTCCCCCGACTATCACCGGTTTTCCCCTGTATTCGGGGTTATCCAACTGCTCAACCGAAGCGTAAAAAGCGTCTATATCAGCGTGAATAAAATACGGCATTGTACTATTGTAACACAAGGCAATAGAGCAGTGAACAGTGAAGCGGGGGCACTAACGCGGCGGCTTGACTCATCTATGCGCCGCGCGTCCTGCGGCGGGAGATTCATTTTTTTACCAACGATGAGCGTTCTTTGAATAACTGATCCAACTGCCAGTCCATGAGGAGGTACACGTATTGCGAACCTGAAACCGCCGCGCTGTATTTGCCGGCAATTTGGGTGCCTATTGTTACTACGCGGCGCGTTCCATCGCCTGTTTCCAAAACCAGCCTGCCGGCGCCAGTGTCGGTAAACACGGAGTCGTTTGCGCCCAGGGCGGGGGTAAAGTCATTGGCTCTGCATGAGATTATCCCGCGTATATACGATTCGACACTCTGGGTATCGGCATCTTCGCCTGAATCTTCGACTACCCAGCCGCCGTCCGAACGGCTTAAAGTATAGCCCTCCGGCGTGGTTGCATCCGCGTCAGAGGCGACATAGGCGGGTTTTACCGTAAGAAGCTGAACGGAGTTCACAGTCAGTCCCTCCACATTTTTGTCCGCGAGCCGTATATACACGTATTTTTGCGTGGCATCCCGCGCTCCTATAAGCAGCGCAAGCAGCGTATTACCCGCCTCGCCGCTTACCACTATGCGCCGCGCTGCGCCGGCGGAGAGGGGAAGAAATCATACCGGGAGGCTGATGAAATCGTCATCACCGCTGATTGCGGCGGCAGCAACGGTTACAAAAACAGGCTTTGGAAGCATGAACTGCAAAAGTTTTCCAATGAGACTGGAAAGAAAATAACAGTCTTGCATTATCCACCGGGAACAAGCAAATGGAATAAAATCGCTCCCCGGCTATTTGCGTTCATCTCTAAAAACTGGCAGGGCATACCGCTTACGGATACGGCGCTTGTAGTTTCCCTTATTGGGGCAACGACTACTTCTGCCGGTCTAACGGTTACTTGTGTTCTAGATGAGTCGGAATATGAAAAAGGCAAAAAAATCAGCGATGAAGATTTTAGTAAAATCAACATCGACAAGGCTGATTTTCATGGCGAATGGAATTATACCATTTCGACAAACTTGTAAATGTTATTTATAAACAGTCCCTTAAAAGGCGGGGATTAACCACAAACCACACGAACTGCCCGGTTGAAAGAGATACGGCGGGGCTTTATAATTTTAATATGAAGTACAAGGTTAAATTGCTTGCCGACCGTTTTACCGGGTTGCTTTCGCAATGGGACTGCGTGGAATGTGTAAGCGTGAACGAGGCAGCGCTGCCCGGTACGCTTGATCCGTACTTCGCGCTGATACTAGATGTTTTTTGCGTCGGCGCTATACCGGAAGTTTCCGCGCGTGAAAAACAGTACGGCTGGGATGTAAGCGCGTTTGAGTCGTCGGGAAACAAGGACAGGTTTTTTGTAGGAGAACTCCCTGTACGCATCGAATTCAAATCGACAAAAGATATAGATAGCATTGTTTCCATAGCGTGTGAAAACGCGGATGAAAACGGCGGACGTTTATGGATATTTAAAGATTCCGGCACCTACAGTTTTTACCGCTTATGCAACGGCGATATACTCTTTTCACGCGTTGGCTGGATTCACAAGGTCAGGGAACGGCTCCGCAAACCCTGCGATAATTTTTGGAAGGAAGTACGTCAGGCGAATCAATCAAAGATGGAACATTTTTTAAGCGATCTGGGCGCCGCTCTGTTTCAGGGTGATGAATTTTTTTACCTCATGTCCCAAGCCGGCTTCATTAAGACCGCCTGCCTCACGCTGTTCTGCATAAACCGCCGGTTTGAGCCGTCGCACCGTGCGTACTACAAACAGGCTATGGAACTGCCGGTAAAAAACGACGGGTTTTGCGCTCAGTTGGAAACCTTTTTACGAAGCAGGGATGACATTACAATGGAAAGGCGCTACGCTTTGGCCCAGCTTATAGCCCGCGGAATAATCATGCTTTAACCTTGCGCCGGACGGATAGTCTAGTGATATACAGATGTGTTTTTATTTTTGTGATTCTGTTGTTCTCCAACTCCTGCTTTGCCGAAAGGGAGGCGGGCTTTTCCCTCGTGGGGGCGGGCGGCGAAACTTACCCGCTGTACACAGCCTCAAACGAACTCGACGGCGTATTCAGCCTGTCAAAAACAAAGAACTATGAGTATACGCTGAATGAAAGCGTGCGTGTTCCTCGAAACTATTCTCTTGAAATTGATTACAGCCTCGTTGATCAACTGGATGCCGGTACCGCGGACGGCGGCGATTATCAGGTTACAGTAAGAATCGACAATGATTTTGGCTGGATACTGCCCCGTAACTTGGATTTTCTCGCCATGTCCCGCGCCGGGGAGCGTATAAGGTACGCGATTCCGTTGCAAACCGCCCGCATAAAAAGAATCTCGCTTGAAGTAAGCGGGGTAAAGAAAACCGGCGTAGAGATGCGTCTGAACGGGCTGCGCCTTACAGAGCGTTTCTACGGGTTTGACGCGGAAGGCGGCCCGGTCTTGACTAGCCCGTTCACCCGCCGCGACTACGACGGGACGGCGGGGCGGGTTCTGATAAATCCCGATGGGGATTATGAGATAGGCGGGGGGAAGGTTCTGTTTATAGACGGAATAGAAGGCGCGCCGGAGATCACGGCGGGCGGCAATACCTTCCGTTACATAGCGAACAACGGCGAAGACGCTTATCGCGGACTCACCGTACCCGCCGCTTTCTTGGAGACGTGCGCGATTGAAATAAACGGCAGTGTGGAGGCCGCCCTGCTCAAACCGTCGCAGAACAAGAGTCCGCCTGAGCCTATAAACGCCGACCCCGCTTTTATCCTCATGTACCCACAGGATAAATGGCGCAACAGGAATTACGAGGTTTTTCGCTGGGAAAGTTTTCCAAGTATTTTAATATTCGATACGGCTTCTTACGATTTACAGGATAAGATTTTTAAGCGCCTTGCGTTTTTTGCAGAAAAAAAAGGCTTCAGGGGCAGGCTGGCAAAAGACGTGGAAATAGCCGAACTGCACGGCTGGAACGCGCACGATTACAGCGCCGAAACTCTGGCCGAATTTTTTGACGCGGCGCGTAAATCATCTTTTCCTCTGCTCGACGAGGAATTGGAACTGCGCGATATTCTTGTCCAAGCGAATATTGTAAAAGATAGAGGCGGAGATTTTGTTGCCGGCGACGGGGCGGTGATTTCAATATCCCGTGAATCGGCGGGCTATTTACGGCTCATGTTCATGACTCACGAGGCGTTTCACGGCATTTTTTTTATTGACGCGTACTTTAGGGAATTCTGCAAACGGCGCTGGGACAATCTTGACAAAGCCGCTAAACGTTTTATCACTTCATACTTTGATTTTCAGCAGTACGATATTACAGATCCACTGCTTGTCGTAAATGAATTTATGGGGCATTGTTTACAGCAGGGAGTCTCAGCTTCTGGAAAATACTTTGGCGAAGATGTGGCGAACAGGCTCTACGAAAAGAGTCCGTGGAGACGCGCCGCGCTTCCGCCTCGGGACGAAGAGAGCGGAACTTGGCCCGGCATAGCGGAAAGTTTTAAGAAGGAGGCTGCCGCATTTTCAGAATATGTCTCTACGCGCTGGGGCTTATCCGCAGGCAGAGTTTGGAGGGTAAGACTGTGATAATTTTTGACGATGCTATAACGCCCGTTTTCAGCGATTACGGGATTATGTTGCCCATAGCCGCCTCACGGTCGCGTAAAGTGGTGGATGAACTTGCCCCGTATATAAGACATGAGCGTTTTCCCGGACCCGTCCTCGATATGGAGCAGACGCTTTCCCTGTTGGGGAAAAGCGGTGATGTGATAACGCGGGCCGACATTGAACGTGTCCACAGCGAAAAGTACGTGAAGGCGTTGTTTTCCGGCGGCTCGGACGGATTACTCCGCGCTCTATTTACCGCGTATGAGCTTGTAGGCCCGGACGGAAAACCGAACCGCTACGAGCCTGACAAGGCGGTAAAGCCTCTGTCCGCCCTTTTTGACAAGATACTCGGCCAATGCGCCGGTTCATACCTCGCCTGTGTCGCGGCGCTCAAGACGGATAGGCATTTTTGCTACTTCCTTGCCGGCGGCAACCATCATGCCCGCTACGATACCGGCGCGGGCTTTTGTTTGATAAACGAGATTATCATAGCGGCGCGAAAACTGGAAGCCGAAAGCGATGCGCGTACAATCTGGATAATTGATGTTGATGTACACAAAGGCTGCGGCAGCGCCGAACTTGTTTCTTTCATGCGGAAGGGGGCCGGAACGGGGATACTTACCCTGTCCATACACATGGCGCACGGCTGGCCGCTTGATGCGGAAACTCTGAAACGCGCCGTTCCGGGCCGCGCCCCGCTTGTACCTTCCGATGTGGAAATCCCAATAGACGAGGGTGAGGAGGCTTTTTACGTGAGCCGCCTCGAGGAAGGGCTCAAGATTCTGGAACGGCTCACGCCATACGGCTCTAAGCCTGACATAGCGATAGTTGTTGACGGCGCGGACCCCTATGAACACGATGAACTCTTATCCAGCGCGTTGATGCGGCTTTCCCTTGAACAATGCATAGAGCGAGATATGCTCATATACAACTTTTTACAGGAGCGGAAAATTCCTTCCGCGTGGATAATGGCCGGGGGCTACGGGGAACGCGCATGGGAACCGCCTTATCATTTCCTGAAACGGTTAAGCGAGGGAGGGGGCGGTAACCTCGTAGCGGTATAGTGAGAAGCGGAATACAACGCCAAATAGCCTTTTATACGCCTCGCCGCCGGGCGGCTCGGGGTTCCGTAGTTTTTTATCCGCTGTCAAGCCGCAGGGGGACAAATCAAAAACGCAGTGGCGTCAGTCACCAGCGATAGGCGATTGCGTGAAGCATCTCCACGCCAAGTTCGCCGAGACTTGCCGGGTGGCATCCCGAACCGCATCCTCGATACGGTCGTACGTCATAAAGACGCGGATGCCCTTCTCCTCCAGCAGGGCGCGGGGAACTTCCCCTATGCGCAGAGCGATAACGCCGGCGCAGTCCGCTATAGTCCCGGTGAGGGAGAGCAGTTTGTTCTCGTGTTCAAGGTGTCCGCAGGCTCCGCGGCAAAACTTTGGAACCTTGCGCCGTTCCCTGAAGCGTACCTCCCCGTCATGGAAGTCATAGATGAAAAATTCCTCGGCATGACCGAAGTGCTGGTCGACTAAAACGCCCGCCTTCGACGCGACGGCAAAGAGCAGCGTCCCGCCGTCCTCCGCCGCGGCTTCAGTATGAGCCTTCTCTGGCTCGCCGGCTTCCGCTCCCTTAGCGGGTACTGTGTACAAGTACGATACGTCTTCGTGAAGCGGGCCTACGGCATCTGCGCGACACTGGCGGCAGTGGTACATCTGGGGCAGCACCGCCTCGCATCTTTTACGCATAGCCGTTATCTCCTGATTGCTCACCAGCGGCATACCCTCAAATGCGCTGCCCCTGACCGGTATGAGCTGCATGATGTTGACGAGGGACGCCCCCGCCTCCTTTACCCTCACAACGAGCGCCGGAATATGGGCGTCGTTCAACCCCTTTAGCATCACGCAGTTCACCTTGCACACCACACCGGCTTCCGAGGCCAGCCTTATCCCTTCAAGCTGGTTTTCAAGGAGGAGGGCCGCCGCCTCAGCGCCGGTATAGCGCCTGCCGTCAAGCTCAATGCGGCGGTAGATGCGCCTCCCAATGTCAACGTCAACCGCGTTTACTGTAACGGTCAAATGTGAAAGCCCCGCCTCCGCGAGTTTCCGAACATAGCGCGGGAGCAGGAGTCCATTTGTGGACAGGCAGAAGGTGATGTCCGGATCCTCCCCCCGTATCAGGGCGAAGGTACGCCGTGTCCGCTCAAAGTCCGCGAGGGCATCTCCCGGCCCGGCTATGCCTATAACCGTGAGATTCCGCACTTCCCGTTTGACCTCACGGAAGCGTTCCAGAGCCTCCTCCGGGGAGAGCACAGCGGTACAGACCCCCGGACGGCTCTCGTTGGGACAGTCGTAGTTCCGCACGCAGTAGTTGCACTGTATGTTGCAGTCAGGCGCGACAGGCAGATGTAGCCGGGCAAACTTGCCGCCGCAGCCGTTGAAGCAGGGATGGGAGCGCGATCTTGCGTACAGCGTTTCGTACATCGCGCCGCCTTAAATCGTGAGGCCGGGGGATGTGATTTTCCCCTGTTCAAGTGCGAGGAGGCTGTCGCCCCACTTGCCCGCCCATTCCCTGAGCTCTGTGGTCTCAAGCGGCGCGGGCGTTCCCGACTCGGTGTGGGCGGCGATTTTCCCCGCGAGAGAACGGTACACGCCGGCTTGCGCCGATGTTGGCGCGGCTTCGATAGTGGTCTTTCCCTGCAATTCGCTTTGGGTGACGGTTATAGAACGAGGAATGTACTCCATTATCCGGGTTTTGGTAAGCGCCGCGAAGTCATCAATGATTTCCCGCGAGTACGGCGTACCCATAGAGTTTGCGATGACCCCGCCCAAGAGCGCCCCGCCCGACCTTGAATACTTGGCTATCCCCTTAAAGAGGTTATTCGATGCGTAGACCGACATAAAATCCGAGGACGAGACGGTGAACACATGATCGGCTATCCCCTCGCGTATAGGCATGGCAAATCCGCCGCAAACCACATCTCCCAGCACGTCGTAAATCACAATATCCAGATCCAGTTCCTCAAACACCCTCTGCTGCTTAAAAAGTTCAACGGCGGTGATGATGCCCCGTCCAGCGCAGCCCACCCCCGGCGCGGGGCCGCCCGCCTCGACACAGTAGATTCCGTTAAACCCGTCGAATATAACGTCTCGGGGGTTCACGCTAGATTTTTCCCTGAGCGTATCCAAGACGGTCGGAATGTACCTGCCGCCCCGCAGCGTGTTTGTTGAATCGCTTTTCGGGTCGCAGCCGAACTGCATCACCTTATACCCCATCTCCGACAGCGCCGCGCTCAAATTCGAGGTAGTCGTTGATTTTCCAATGCCGCCCTTGCCGTAGATCGCTATCTGTTTTATCTTTTTGCCCAAAATTCAGCCTCTCCTTCCTAAATTATATAAAACACGTATGAATAATATGTTATTTGAAAGGGTAAGGGTTCAAGGCAAGAATGTCAAGGGGACATTGTAATTGTGGTTCAACACGAACGACAAAAAC
>JAIRMY010000059.1 GCA_031258335.1 Spirochaetaceae bacterium
AGTTCCTCATCAAAAGACGGACTCACCCCCATCTTTTCCACCACGGCCTCGCAAGCCTTTACGCCTATCGCCAAGCCGGGGCAAGTATGCCCATGAAAAGCGCGGGCCTTATCCCAAAAGTCGAGATTCATAGCATCTCCTATAAAACTAGAAGTTCATCTTCGGAATATCCCCTTCATGGGGACTGTTTTGGAAAAAAAATACGGCTTCAAGCCGGTTTCAACGATCAAAGACCCGCTTTCATAGCAGGCCTTTACAGATTTACACAAAAAAATATCTTTGTCAACCAGCGTGTCAAGCCGCTGTCAGACCGCGATTAAAATGTCCCCTGTTTTAGCGCAACTAACAGACAGGAGTGTTGGGAGACACGAGCATCCAATCTCACAGATACGTAGTATCTGACCACACCTTATATGCTTGCACAAAAATGGCAAGTTCAGCGCAAGCAGTACAGTTCATTGACAAAATAAAAAAACTGGCGATAATTAAGCGAGTTTAGTGAAAAAGACTGAAAAGCGCGGAATGGTACGCGTTAAACCCCTATGGCAGAATAAGAGTTCCTGTAAATGAACCGTGTAGATGTTTGCGCCCGCGGGGTGGAGTTGCCGGAATGGGCGGGGCGGGCGGGGGAATTTACCGCCGCTGTCTGCGATAAACTTTTCTGTGATAACTGGGATGTATCCGTACTTTTCTGCAACGATGATTTTATACGCAGCCTCAACAAGCGTTTTCGATGCAGGGACGAGCCTACGGATGTACTTTCATTTCCGCTGGGCGGAATATTTACCGAAGACGGCGAGCGCCGTTACTCGGCCGGCGACATAACCGTATCGCTGGAAACGCTTGAAGACAACAGTAAAACATTCAACGTTGACGAAGACGAAGAACTGTGCCGCCAGCTTATGGTAGTCGGGCAAGAAGATGCGGACGCTGATAGCCCCGTAGCTTTCCGAAGCGGCTAAGTTTTGGGCAGAGGGTTCTGACAGGGGATTATCGCAGGTACACAATACCAAGAGTCCCGCAAAAATACCACTTAAAACGGTTATATAGCATTTTTTCATTTCAAATCCTCCTCTCGTAATAAATGACGGCAACGAGAGGCAGGCTGCTAACTGAAAGTCTGTCGAACGTCTTGTCCAAACCTAGAATTTCCATGCCTATACTGTAACACAAAGAAATTTTTTGTCGATGGACCCAGTGAGACAAAATAGATATACCGCTTTTTGTATTTGTAAAAATATGGTATAATAAGGGTATGACAAATAAAGCTGTTTTTATAATGGGGCATAGAAACCCCGATACCGATTCTGTGGTGGCGGCGGCGGCCTACGCCCAACTTAAACATCTGCTTGGGAAAAAAGAATGCATAGCGATAAGGGGGGGCAAACTTTCCCCTCAGACGGAGTACATTTTTGAGCGCTTTAACGTACCCGTACCGCAGTATGTACCGGATATGATACCAAAAGTATCGTACTACATGAACAGTAAGATAAAGCCGGTGAGCAGCGAGACTTCGCTGTGGAACGCCATTGCCCAGATGGAGGCGGCCGACGCCAAGGCCGTTCCCGTCGTAAACTCCAACGGCGAATACAGCGCCCTTTTGAATTACAACGCTTTCGCCCATAACATTCTTAAAGTGCTTAACCCTGAAACATCGACGCTGTTTTCCACCAGCATAAGGCTTTTATCCGAGACGCTATCCGCGCAGCAGGTGCTTACGTTCAACGCCGAGGAACTTTTTAAGTGCGTAACGATTGTAGTCGCCGACTGCATAGACACGTTCCGTAAAACGCTTGCGCTGCATACGCCGGAAAACGCCGTCGTCATAACCGGAGATCGTAAGGACGTACACGAGTACAGCATAGAAAACGGCGTGCGGGCGCTCATCCTTTCGTCAGGGACGCAGATGACAAAAGAGCTTCGTGAAAAAGCGGAAAAAAAGGAAGTTTCCGTGCTGATAAGCCCGTACCGTTCGGCTGAGACGGCAATGCTGGTGATGCATTCCGCACCTGTTTCGGAGATGGCGGACACGATGATAAAACCGGTTCAGGCAAACGACACCATACGCTATATACGTGATTTCCTCCGCGAATCGGCAAGCCGGACGCTTCCCGTAGTGAATGACAAGAATAAACTTTTGGGTGTCATTTCCGAGACGAATCTCCTTGCCGACCCAAACGTGGAAATCATTTTAGTGGACCACAACGAGTTATCCCAGGCGCTGGAAGGCGTCGAAAACTATACGATACAGGAAGTTATAGACCACCACAGGCTCGGCAACCTCAACACAAAAGCGCCTATAACTTTTATCAACAGGCCGGTAGGCGCTACGTGTACGATTATTGTTTCCCTGTATAGGCAGGCGCGCGTCCCTATCCCTAAGCCCATCGCGTCCATCCTGCTTGCGGGAATCCTTGCCGATACCCTCGTGCTTAAATCCACTACCGTTACGGACGAGGACCGTGATACGGCCGAATACCTGTCTAACATCACGAATCTTGACATTGACGCGCTTGGACGCGACATCATCGCCGCCGGCAACAGGCTCGGCAACCGGAGCGCGGAAGAAGTCGTCCATCAGGATATGAAGGAGTACCAGGAAGGAAAATTCAAATACACCGTGAGCCAAATTGAGGTTGATTCGACGGAAGAACTACTGCGTCGAAAAAACGAGATTCTTGATGAACTGGAGATAGAGCGGCGTACAAAGGACGCTCTCTTCTGCGCCATCATGGTAACCGATGTTATAAAACTTACCAGCGTCATGATAATCGCTTGCAAGCCGGAATTTCTGCAAGCACTTGAATTACCGCGCAAAGACGACGGCGTATTCTTTTTACGCGGCATCGTCTCCCGCAAGAAACAACTTGTCCCGCTGCTGACCGAGCAGATACAGCATCTCAAATGAGCCCGGCGCCTTGTATCCCAAAATATCGCTGAGGCGCGCACCACCTTGAAAGCGCGGGGGGTAACCGGGTAATATCTGGAGTATGCTTGATTATAGATTCATTGTTGATAATTTGGATGCCGTAAAAGCCAACATAAAGAACCGTTTCATGGACGCGGACGCCGATCTTGTCGTGCGGCTGTTCCGGCGGCGGACCGAACTTACCACGAAACTGCAAACCCTACAGCGCGACAGGAACAGCAACGCCGCCGCGATGAAAGGTAAAATGGACGATCGCGCCGCCATCATAGACGACGGCAAAAAAATAAAGGACGAGATTGCCGCCATAGAGGCGGAACTGAAAGAGACCGAGGCCGGAATGGAGGCGGAGGCGCGAAAAATCCCCAACATGGCGCACCCGGAGGCGCCGCCGGGCAGGGACGATGAGGACTGCATAGAGGTAAGGCGCGTTGGAGAGCCCAGAAAATTCGATTTCAAGCCTAAGGACCATATCACGCTTGGTCAGGAACTGGATATTATCGACTTTGATGCGGCGGTAAAGGTGTCGGGCGCGAAATTCTATTACCTAAAGAACGAAGGCGTCTTTCTGGAACTCGGTTTGGTGCGTTACGCGCTTGATATTCTGCAAAAAAAGGGATTTACGCCGTTTATCACGCCTGATATTGCGAAAGAAGACATACTTTTGGGTGTAGGTTTCAACCCTAGGGGAGCGGAAAGCAACATTTACAGCCTAGAGGACGGGGAAGGCTGCCTTGTCGGGACGGCGGAGATAACGCTGGGGGGGTACTATGCCGGCGCGATAATCCCGGCGGACAGGCTCCCCATACGGATGGCCGGCCTTTCGCACTGTTTTCGCAGAGAAGCGGGCGCGGCGGGACAGTTTTCCAAGGGTCTGTACCGCGTTCATCAGTTTACAAAGCTGGAGATGTTTGTGTACTGCCTGCCT
>JAIRMY010000216.1 GCA_031258335.1 Spirochaetaceae bacterium
CAGGGAGGCTCGTTCCGTAAGGAAATTTATCATATGGGGGGTTTACTACCAATTTTTGTAAGTGTTGCTGATTCTAACCGCCGCAAGCGGCGGGGTATTAAACCCCAAAGGCGGAATAAACGTTTAATTTTCTTTTGCGTCGGACTCATCCTGCTTACCGTGCCGCAACCTGAGAAGGCTCGCGGGGCGCTTTGGGAGATTTCCGATGAAGATTTATTAAAAAAGGTAGACAGTCTGGCAAGTTATTACGGCGTTGATTTTTCCGCCGAGTATACCATAGTGCAGGACAAACCGGGGCAGAACCGGAGCGCCACCGTAGCCGGCGTCTTCAGACGCGACTCGGAGGCTATGTACACGATTATCATCATACAACCGGCGATGAACAAGGGGCAGGGCTACCTGAAACAGGGGGATACGCTGTGGTTCTACGACCCCGAGAGCAAACGGTTCAACTCTACAAGCAGCCGCGACCGCTTTCAGAATTCCAATGCGCGGAATTCTGATTTTACCCGCTCTACTCTCGCCGAGGATTACAGGATTTCAGCCGGAGAGGAAGCTGTTTTGGGCAGATTCAAATGCCGGGTTCTGTCGCTTGAGGCGGTAAGCAAGGAGGTAACCTATCCTCGGATGAAGGTATGGATAAGCGAGGATGGCCTCATCCGCAAGACCGAGGATTACAGCCTGTCCGGTCAGATTTTGCGGACTTCGGCTATACCGGACTACTACAAGATAGACGGCCGCTATGTTCCAAAGGCGGTTCTGCTCGTGGACGCGTTACGCGGGACTACGGTAAACGGCGTCTTTGTCAACGAAAAGACGCAGATAAGCATATCAAAGCCTTCGTTTGCCCCTATTCCCGGCGCTGTTTTTTCTAAAACATACCTCGAAAGGGCCTCTCGTTGAACTGTTTTATTAGACTTGTCGGCATAGGCGTTGTTTTGATAATCACTCTTTTTTGCGCGACAGCAACGCTTAACGCCGATGAAAGCCTCTTAGACTCGGATTTTGATGAATTGTTTGACGAAAATTCCGAAAACGCCGGGGGCGGATACGATGAAAAACCGTCCCCTTATGGTTCTTTGCGGGATTTTATAATGGGCACGGGTTTTGGTATCGATACGTCTTACAGCATGACCGCCGGTTATCTGCCGGGCTGGGCAGAGTCCCCCTGGTACTTTGAAGACTCGGGCGACTCGGTTGATAAACCCATAAACCTGATAGGCGCGAAGATGAGCGCGACTGTTGGTTTGGATATTCAGCCTTCAAGGCTTCTTCGCATAAGGCAGTCATTCTCGTTCGCGATTCCGTCGCCCGCCCTCACAATAAAAGAATTTTTTTTTGATTACAATGTAAAAGACAGGGTTTTTGTTAAGGTTGGCAAGTACGAGGTAACATGGGGTGTCTCTCCGAATTTTCCTTTCGCCAATCTGCTTGCCCGCATACCGCTCGGCATAGATAACCCCGGCGAACCGTATTTGGCAAAATTAAATATCCCTGTCGGCATAGGAGGCTTTGATTTCTTGTTGCTCACCCGCCCTGGATACATAGATACGTCCAGCCCGCGCCTTGAAAACTTTGGCTCAGGCGCTAAGTACAACCTTGCGTTGCGGAATTTAGATATAGATGTAGGTTTCTTTTACTTTGAACTCATGCCGCTTCGTAATTTTATCTCTATGAAAACAACGTTGTTCGGAAACATTGAACTGTATACGGAAACAATGCTCAATATTTTTTACGACAAACAGATAGAAAAATGGAGTGATTTCGGATTTTCCGGGACGCTTGGTTTTATTTACGGTTTTTTGAAGGACAAGTTAATGGTAAACGGAGAAATTTACTACAACGGGGAGGGGGATGCCGCTTCGCTTCGCAGAAACAATATCCTGGACGAGGATCCTGAGGATTTTAGGCTTTTCAACGGTTTTAACGGGGCGTTTAACATCAGTTATAAACCGGGAGGACTCGCGAGGATGCATATATTTGTCGGCCTCCTGTACGCATTCGAAAAAAAATCGGGGCAGTTTGTTCCCGGCATATCTTTTGATCCTGTAGAGCATATAGAGTTGTACTTCGCTGTCCCCATGGCAGTTGGCGCACGGGAAGAGAATTCTTACTACTATCATAACGCCGATACGAATAACCGGCCTTTTAGCATAGTGCTTGCCGTTAAAATAAAGGGAACATACAAGTACGGACATTTTGAGTAGGGTATGAAGTTGGCGGAGTTTGGAAAATGGCGGGCGCGAAAAACCGTTTTTATGGTCGTTATTTGTTCCGCCGCATTAGCCGCCGCCGTTCCGCTTGCCGTAATTCTGGCGGCAAAAATTTCCAGTGCCATGCAGAACAGAAAACCCGCGCCGGAGTATGTTTTTAGGCCGGACACTATAGACCCGAAAGATCTATTCATACCGGAAGAACCTGTCTTCCTCCCGCCCGTGTTGCTCGAACAGGAACAAAAGAAAGTATGGCAGGCCGGGGACGCGGCGAAATTCTGGACGGATCCTGACGAATTCCCCCGTGAATTTTGGCGGGAGAGGATAACCGATTCCATAGACCGCCTGTTGGAGACTCTGCCATGAAACGCTTTCAGGTTTTACGCTTTCCCTTGCTGTCGCTGGTGCTTTTCCTGTCATCATCGTGTAAGACGCTCCCCCCCGCATCTGGAGACGTTCTTGGGGAAGTTCCGGTGGAAGAAAAAGCCGAAGCCGCCGCCGTGGAGGAACCCGCCGCGCCCGAAATGCTCGGCGAAACGCCTGAGTTTGCCCTACGCGCGGAAGAGGTAATAGAACCGGTCGATAAGAATCCTCTCGTCAGCCTGCCGGAACCGTCTTACGACCTCCGCGAGCCGGAAGTCGCCGCCGTTCTGGAGGAAGCCCCGCCCACCCGGCCAGAACCGGCCGCTCCCATAGTCATGGACGAGGCCGTGGAAAAGCCCTCGGAGGAAGCAACGCCGGCTGAATCTGCCGGGACTGAGACTATAGAACCGGAGGCTATAGAGCCGGAAACCGTAGAACCGGAGGTGGCCGTTACCGGAGCGGAAGAGGCGGAAACGGAAGAAGCAACGCCGTCAGAGACTCAGGAGGACGAGACTCCCCCTCTCCCTCCGCCCCCTCCCCCGCCGGCGGCGGCGTTGCGGCCCTCAGAAACACCCTCGCCTCCGCCAGTTTCCAGAAATCCGCCTGAGCCGGTTAGGGCGCAGCCTGTGCTGCCAGCGCGGAATCCGCCCACGGAAACTGAAAAGTATCAAAAAACCCCGGTAAGCCGCGTGTTTTATGTACAGGCAGGAAAAAACTTTGAAATCCCGTTTGACGGCACAGGCTGGGTTTATACAGGCGAGGAAAGCTCAAAAAACGGCGTGAGCTACGATTCGCGGCGCGTGTACAATGAATCCCAGGTTTTTGTTTTCAGCGCAGAAAAGGAAGGCGATTATACGCTTGCCTTCTATAAACAGGATTTTTTGCGGGACTACGTTACAAACGAATACGTGCGGGTGCTGGTAACAGATCAACCGCCGACTGTCGAAACGGCGGCCCCGCCCCAAACGGCGTGGGATGGCGCAGATCCCGCGGAAACACCGCCGGTCGACTCCGGTTCCCCAGAACCCGCCAAAACCGAAGACCCGCTGCAAGAAGCCCGCGAAGCCATCGCCTCCCAAAAGTATGCGGACGCGATAAACAGTCTTGACAGGTTACGGCAACGGAACCCCGCAATGAACGACGAGGCATGGTGGCTTTACGGTCAGGCCTTCGAAGCCTCCTCTCCCGCCCGCGACATACTCAGCGCTCTCGATGCGTATTCCTCTATAGTCCGCGATTACCCGCAGAGCAGGTACTACAAAAACGCGCAAAATCGCATAGCCTTCCTCAACAAATTTTACCTCAACATAAGGTAGGCGGCTGGCGGGGATCGAGGGCGTCGCGTACCGCTTCGCCTATGAAGACGAGCAGCGACAGAGAGAGCGCGAGTATGACGAAGGCGGACACGCCGAGCCAGGGGGCGTGGAGGTTTGCCTTGCCCTCGGCGAGGAGTTCGCCGAGAGACGGCGAGCCGGAGGGCAGGCCGAAGCCTAGGAAGTCGAGAGATGTCAGCGTGGTTATAGAGCCGCCCAGTATGAAGGGGAGGTAACTCAGCGCGCTCGTCATCGCGTTGGGCAAGATGTGGGTAAACATGATGCGGGAATGTTTCATCCCCATGGCGCGGGCGGCGGCTACGTATTCAAAGTTACGCGCCCGCAGGAATTCGGCGCGGACGAGGGAGACGAGACCCATCCAGCCAAACAGCAGTGTTATACCGAGCAGCCACCAAAAGTTAGGTTCGACAACGGAGGACAGGATTATCAGCATGAAAAGCGAGGGCATACCCGACCAGACCTCAATGAAACGCTGGAAGAGGATGTCGAAGACCCCGCCAAAGTAGCCTTGCATCGCTCCGAGCGTTATCCCTATCGCCGAACTTGCTATAGTGAGGGCGAGGGCGAACAGCACAGATATGCGGAAGCCGTAGAGGAGGCGGGCGGCAACATCGCGGCCGCGGTCGTCCGTACCCAGCCAGTTTTCGGATGTAGGCGGCGAGGGGGCAGGGCGCGGCAGCGCATAGTTTATCGTATTGTAGCTAAAACGTACCGGGCCGCAGAGCATCCACCCCTTTTCGTTGATGAGGTTGATGATGAACGGGTCGCGGTAGTCCGTGTTTATGTCGAACTCGCCGCCAAACGTTAGCTCGGAATAATTTTTTACGACAGGAAAGTAGAACCTTCCGTTGAAACGAACCAACAGCGGGCGGTCATTGGCGATAAATTCAGAAAAAAGGCTTAAAACAAACAGCGCGGAGAATACCCACAACGACACATAGCCCCGTCTGTTCAGTTTGAAGCGTTCCCAGCGTGTAATACGCCTTGTTCTTGCCGGTTTCGTGTTAGCGCCCATTACCGTATTCTAAGACGGCGGGCGCTTTGGCGCAAGCGGGGAAGCGGCGGTAGAGTCCGGGGCTGGGGATTCTAGCCGCTTTTGCCTCTCGGCCATAGTTTTGCGAGCAGATAAAACACCACCTGGACGGCGAATACAAACAGTATACCTGCAATCATGAGGAACACCGCCTTCCCGATAACCGAAGATCCCTGTATAAAATTTCTCAATGCCTGATCTATATTCATTTTATTCTCCTGTATCACGCGCCGGTCAAAAGCGGCACGAGGGCAAGCACTATGCCGCCCGCTATGACAGACCCAAGCTGCCCTGACACATTGGCGCTAACCGCGTGCATAATCACAAAGGTGTGGGGGTCCTCCGAGGTGGCAAGTTTCTGAATAGTCCGGGCGCTCATGGGAAAGGCGGAAATGCCGGCGGCGCCCACCATGGGGTTGATCTTTTCCTTTAGAAAAAGGTTCAGGAACTTGGCGAAGAATACGCCTCCTATAGTATCAAAAACGAAGGCCGCGAGTCCCATCGCGATGATCACCAGGGTTTGGGGGGTGAGGAAGCGGGAGGCGGTCATACTGGAACCTATGGTAATGCCCAGAAGCAGGGTTACGATGTTGGCAAGTTCGTTCTGGGCTGCGATGGAAAGCCGCTCCAAAACGCCGCACTCGCGGATCAGGT
>JAIRMY010000012.1 GCA_031258335.1 Spirochaetaceae bacterium
GGCAGTATATCCTCTCGCCCATATTTTTTTATCCACTTGCTTAGTGTCGAAAGTCCGCGGATGCCGTTCCTCCGCCTTGCCTCATCAAGGCTCGCGTACTTCCCGCTCGCCACATCCTCCACAAGCCTCAGCTTAAACGCCTCGCTGTATCTTACCACTTCTTTCATTTTTTTCTCCTCTTGTGTCAACTTTACACCAGGACCCGACACGCCATTAGTTTCCCCCTTAGCAATTCTTTTTTCCCCATTGGTAATTTTCCGGCCATTGGCTCCTCCTGTCTTCATCTTACCATAGGGGTCATTTCTAAATTGTTAATAAGGGGACATTATCATGTTGGTTCAACAGAGGGGGCGTGAACGGTTACAAAAATAGTATATATTGCATCTGTTAATGAATTTAATATCTATGAGGCAATCGATTCTGATTGGGATGATTTTGAGGATTCGCTACAGTATGTTGTCGGTAAAGAAATAGATGTTGATTATATTGTAACAAGAAACACAAAAGATTATGAAAAAAGTGTTATAAAAATTATTGAACCAAATGGATTATTAGAAATAATAGAAAACGGCGGCTTATTATAGTATACGTCCCCACCCCGCCGAAAAGGTGACTGACACCTTTCAGATGGGTGGAAAAAATGTTAAATTTCAAGCTATGAAGTACGACAGACTTACTATTAAGGCGCAGGATGCGTTGAATGAAGCGTCCGCGATGGCGCAGAGGAATGACCAGGGGCAGATAGAGGGCGAACACCTGTTGCTCGCGCTGCTTGAACAGAAAGACGGGTTTGCGCCGCCGCTTTTGGCGCGTATAGGGGCGGACGCTGAGGCTCTAGCCGGGGATTGCAGGGCGCGTATCTCGGCGTTTCCCAAGGTGTACGGGGATGCGGCGCAGGTTTACCTGTCGCAGGGGCTTAACAAGGCGCTTGCAAAGGCTGAGGGAGAGGCCGCCGCTCTCAAGGATGATTTTGTTTCTTCCGAGCATATACTCCTTGCCTTCGCATCCGGCGAAGGTGGCGCGGGCGAGATACTCAAGAAGTACGGGCTTACAAGGCAGGCTATACTCGGCGCGTTGAAGGCGCTGCGGGGAAATACCCGGGTTACAGACCAGAACCCGGAAGATAAGTATCAGGCTCTTGAAAAATACTGCCGCGACCTCACAGCGCTTGCCCGGCAAGAGAAGATAGACCCTGTCATAGGGCGGGATGAGGAGATACGGCGGGTGATGCAGGTGCTTTCACGCAGGACTAAGAACAACCCCGTGTTGATAGGAGAGCCGGGCGTGGGCAAGACGGCGATAGCTGAGGGGCTGGCCCGCCGCATAGTCGCCGGAGACGTGCCTGAGGGTCTCAAAGGCAAGAAGCTGCTCGCCCTCGATATGGGCGCTCTCGTGGCGGGGGCGAAATTCCGCGGCGAGTTTGAGGAGAGGCTCAAGACGGTGATAGCCGAAGTTCAGGCTTCGGATGGGGGCATAATCCTCTTTATAGACGAACTCCATACCCTCGTAGGCGCGGGGGCGGCGGAGGGGGCGACGGACGCCTCAAACCTACTCAAGCCCGCGCTTGCCAGGGGGGAACTCCGCTGCATAGGGGCGACGACGCTGGACGAGTACCGCAAGTATATAGAGAAGGATGCCGCGCTTGAACGGCGTTTTCAGCAGGTTTACGCCGCCGAGCCTTCGGTCGGGGATACAATAGCGATACTCCGCGGGCTCAAGGAACGCTATGAAGTCCACCACGGCGTCCGTATCAGGGATGAGGCGCTAGTCGCCGCCGCCACGCTGTCCGCCCGTTATATAACGAGCCGTTTCTTGCCGGATAAGGCGATAGACCTTGTTGACGAGGCGGCAAGCCGGCTAAAAATCGAACTGGACAGCCGTCCGACCGAGCTTGACAAGCTGGAACGCCGCCTTTTGCAGCTTTCCATCGAAAAGCAGGCTCTGATTCGGGAGGAAGATGCCGCCTCCAAGGAGCGGTTAAAGAAACTTGAGGAGGAAATCGCCAATTTGACCGGAGAGCGAGACGTGATGAAAGCCCACTGGGAGAATGAAAAGGCGGAAATATCCAAAATTCACACGCTAAAACAGAAAATCGAGGAGTTTAACATAGAGCAGGCCCGCTATGAACGCGAGGGCAATCTGGAAAAGGCGGCGGAACTCCGTTACGGGCTTGTTCCGCAAACTCAAAAGGAACTGGACGGTCTGACCGCCGAGTTGGACGCCAAACGCGCCGGCGCGGAAAAATCCGCGGGCGCGTTGCTCCGGGAAGAGGTGAGCGAGGAGGACATAGCCGCCGTGGTTTCGTCATGGACGGGGATACCCGTATCAAAGATGCTGTCAGGCGAGATGCGGAAGTACATGGAACTAGAAAACGCACTTGAAAAACGTGTCGTGGGGCAGGAGGCGGCGGTAAAAGCCGTGGCGGACGCGATACGGCGGAACAAGGCGGGACTCAACGACGCCGCCCGTCCTCTGGGTTCTTTCCTCTTTTTGGGTCCTACGGGCGTGGGCAAAACGGAACTGGCAAAAACTCTTGCGGACTTTTTGTTCAACGATGAAAAGGCGCTTGTGCGTATAGACATGAGCGAGTACGGCGAAAAATTTTCGGTGAGCCGCCTAATCGGGGCGCCGCCCGGCTATGTCGGCTACGACCAGGGAGGGCAGCTTACCGAGTCTGTGCGGCGCAGGCCCTACAGCGTGATTCTCTTTGATGAAATCGAGAAGGGACACCCCGAAGTGTTCAACGTGTTCCTGCAAATTCTCGATGACGGGCGGCTTACGGACGGTCAGGGGCGCGTTGTTGATTTCAAAAACACCATCATAATAATGACAAGCAACCTAGGCCACGACCTTATCATGGAGGCGAAGCGGCCGGAGGATGTAAAAACCGCTCTTTTCGAGTTGTTGAAGCGGCACTTTAGGCCGGAATTCCTTAACCGCATTGATGAAACGGTGATTTTTAACCGTCTGGACAAGGCGGAAGCCGGAAAAATCGTTGACATTCAACTGGAAAGGCTTGCAAACCGCCTTGCGGAACGGAAAATAACCCTTAGCCTGACGGATGAGGCGCGGAATCTGCTGGTTGAACGCGGCTTTGACCCGCTTTTCGGGGCGCGGCCTTTGAAACGCGCCATACAGAGCGAACTGGAAAACCCGCTGGCAAAGCTGGTTATCG
>JAIRMY010000112.1 GCA_031258335.1 Spirochaetaceae bacterium
CACCGTGTTTCACATAGCGGCGCGCGCCCTTGCCGCGGGCAGTCTGTCGATTTTCGGCGATCATCAGGATGTGATGGCCTGCCGTCAAACCGGCTGGGCCATGCTGTCTTCAAACAGCGTACAAGAGGTGATGGATCTTGCCGTGATAGCCCATGCCGCAACGCTGAGGGCGCGTATACCGTTCCTGCACTTTTTTGACGGCTTCCGCACTTCGCACGAACTTCAAAAGGTAGAGGAGGTCGGCTCTGACGTACTCCGGCAGATGATAGACGATCAGCTTGTGCGGGAACACCGCCTGCGCGGGCTTACACCCGAAAACCCCATGATACGCGGCACGGCTCAAAACCCGGACGTGTACTTCCAGGGGCGGGAGGGGGTGAACAAATACTACCTCAAGACCCCGGCAATCGTGCAGGCGTAGATGGACAAGTTTGCCGGGCTCACAGGACGCTCATACCGCCTGTTTGACTATTTTGGCGCGAAAGACGCCGAGCGGGTAATTGTCATCATGGGTTCAGGCGCGGAAACCTGCGAAGAGACGGTAGAGTACCTTGAGGGCAAAGGTGAAAAGGTCGGTGTCCTAAAAGTACGTCTGTACCGTCCTTTTGACGCGGCGCTGTTCGTTAAAGCCCTGCCCGAGACGGTTAAAGCTATAGCCGTGCTTGACCGCACGAAGGAGCCGGGTTCGCTTGGCGAGCCTCTGTATGAAGATGTTGTGACGGCCTGCGGCATAGTCTGTCAGAGCGGAAACGCCCCGTGGAAAGACTTTCCGGTGATAGTAAACGGACGATACGGTATTGGCTCCAAAGAATTCACGCCGGCCATGGTCAAGGCGGTCTTCGACAACCTTGCCGGTGAACGGAAACACGGTTTTGTCGTGGGCATAAAGGATGATGTGCTGGGCTGCAGCCTTGACTACGATGAAAACTTCAATCTGTCGGAAGAAGGGATGAACGAAGCGATGTTCTACGGGCTCGGGAGCGACGGCACGGTAGGGGCGAACAAGAACTCTATAAAGATAATAGGCGACGCCAAACCTGAGCTTAACGCTCAGGCTTACTTCTCGTACGACTCGAAGAAGTCAGGCGGCTTCACCGTCTCGCACCTCCGCTTCGGGAAAAAGGCCATACGCCGTCCCTACCTCATCACACAGGCGGACTTCCTAGCCTGCCACAAGTTCAGCTACATGGAAACCTTTGATATGCTCGCCAACGTCAAGGAAGGCGGTGTATTCCTCCTAAACAGCCCGTTTGGCGCGGCGGAAGTATGGAAACAGATACCCGTCGAGGCACAGCGGCGCATCATCGATAAGAAGCTGAAATTCTACGTGTGTAACGCCGCTCAGATTGCCCGCTCTACCGGCATGGGCAACCGTATCAATACCGTGATGCAGGCCGCCTACTTCAAGATTTCCGGCGTGCTCGCCGAAGCCGAAGCGGTAAAGTACATGAAGAAATTCATCGAAAAGAGCTACGGCAAGAAGGGCGCGGACGTGGTAGAGAGCAACTACAAGACAGTTGACGCCGCTCTGGAAGCCGTAGAGGAGGTGAAGTACCCCTCCAGTACGGAAGGCAATATACACATGAAAAAGCCGTTTGACACGGCGAGCGACGACTGGATACGGGAGACCCTAGGCGCAATGTCTGTTCAGGAAGGCGACAAGCTGCCGGTGTCCAGAATACCGGAGGACGGCACGTTCCCGACGGCTACGACCCAGTACGAAAAACGCGCCGTAGCGGAGCGCGTTCCCTCATGGAACCCTGATGTCTGCATACAGTGCGGAACCTGTTCCGTCGTGTGTTCCCATGCATGTATACGGATGAAGAACCTTACGGATGGTGAGCTCGCGAAAGCGCCCGCCGGCTTCAAGGCCGCCGCGGTTAAAC
The DNA here is from genome assembly GCA_031258335.1 of Spirochaetaceae bacterium. Lineage (GTDB taxonomy): Bacteria > Spirochaetota > Spirochaetia > Treponematales > Breznakiellaceae > JAIRMY01. The sequence continues at coordinate 1,887 of JAIRMY010000112.1, forward strand.
CAAAGCCTGTCGATGGCAAGAAGGTCTGCCTCGTGATCTCCGCGGAAGACTGCATGGAGTGCGGCGTCTGCATCAACTCCTGTCCTATGTCAAAGGATCCCTCCAGACCCCATGCCCTAAGCTGGAAATCCTACGCCGATGACGCGGCGTACCATGAGGAGCAGGTGAAGGTTTGGGAGTACTTCCAGAGCCTGCCGGAAGTCCCCGCCGGGGAAATCAACCTTGGCACGGTGAAAGGACTCGCGTTCAAGCGTCCTCTGTTTGAATTTTCCGGGGCCTGCGGTGGCTGCGGCGAAACCCCTTACGTCAAGATACTGTCCCAGCTCTTTGGTGACCGCGTGGTTATCGCCAACGCGACAGGCTGTTCCTCGATATACGGCGGTAACTTGCCGACCACGCCCTACGCCAAACGTAACGACGGACGCGGACCCGCGTGGTCAAACAGCCTTTTTGAAGATGCCGCCGAATTCGGGCTTGGTATGCGTCTTACCAGCGATAAACTCGCCGAACACGCCCGCGAAGTAGCGGCGGCGGCAAAGGCTCTCGGCATAGCGACGGCGGCCATAGACAAGGTTTTGGGCGCAAGCCAGAACAACGACAACGAGATAGAAGCCCAGAGACAGAATGTAGAGGCTCTGCGCGCCGCCCTTGTCAAAGAGACAAAGCCGCTTGCAAAGCAGCTTTTGTCCCTCGCCGACCATTTTATCAAACGTTCCGTGTGGGTGCTTGGTGGGGATGGCTGGGCGTATGACATAGGCTACGGCGGCCTTGACCACGTGCTGGCATCAGGACGCAACGTCAATATCCTTGTCATGGATACCGAAGTATACTCGAACACAGGCGGACAGATGTCCAAGGCCACGCCCATAGGCGCTATCGCCAAATTCGCCGCCGCCGGCAAGGAAAATACGAAAAAAGACTTAGGGATGATGGCGATGAGTTACGGCTATGTGTACGTCGCCCGTGTCAGCATGGGGGCGGATATTAGGCAGACTATACGCGCCTTCCGCGAGGCGGAGGCTTACCCCGGAACGTCTATCATCATCGCATACTCGCACTGCATCAACCACGGTATAGATATGTCAAAGGGCATGGAACAGCAGAAGTCCGCCGTTTCCTGCGGGCTTTGGCCGCTGTACCGCTACGACCCGGTCCTCAAAAACGAAGGCAAAAACCCGTTCCAGCTTGACTCCAAAGAGCCAAGCACGGCGCTCGAAGACTTTATGTACAAGGAAGTTCGCTTCAAGAGCCTCAAAGCCGCCAGCGCCGACCGCGCCGACGCCCTGCTTGCCAAGGCCAAGGCTCAGGTTGACCGCGTTTGGAAGGAGTACAAGTACCTCGCCGAGAGGCCGTTCTAGGAGCCGTAACAAGCCAATGCCTTGATCGTCGCCCAGCCGCCTAGCGGCGGCTTCACTATTCACTGTCGCCGCTAAACTCTATATTCATGGGCGCGCCGTTAAGCGGATCGGTAAACGCGAGACTTACCGCGTTTAACTTAAGCGGGCCGGGGTACGCCTCCCCGCCGTAAAGGGTATCTCCCAGTATGGGAAGCCCCACCCAGGCAAGATGGCAGCGTATTTGATGACGAAAACCGCGTGTAAGCCGCAGGCGTATCCGCAGTATGTCTTTGGGAAAATTCAAATCGACGGCTGGAGTCATTCCAAGTATTTCAGTTTTATAGCTATTGCCTGCGGGCGGCGGGACGGAGCGATTCGGGTTTTCTTGGTAAACCGGTACGGGCCGGACAGATTTTCGTCCCACGCCGTAGTAACGAAAGCCTGATTCCACGCGGAACGCACGACTTTTTGGCGGAACAACGCGGTGAACAGGACGCGGCGGAAAACCGGGCGGCGTGTCAGCGGCTTTGCTCGCGACAGCTTCGTACTCTTTTATGAATAAGCCCCGCTCTTGCTGATCCAGCATAGCCTCCAATACCCGCTGTGTCAGCGCGGCAAAAACAAGCCCGCTCGTTTCATAATCAAGACGATGGAGTAAACCGCCTTCTATTGCCTTATTACCGCGAACGGCAAGGAATCCGGGAAAATGTTCCCCGCACCATGACGATAACACCCCGCTCTCGCCCTGTTTCAACGGCGCGCTGTGCATGAACGGCGGTTTGAAAAGAATAACGTACTCATCCCCGTTAAAAACTACATACGGATAATCCAACATCAACGTCATTTTAACGCCGGTGAATTGAGGGTGCAAGCCGCAAAACGCGGCTTGACTTTTTCCCCGCCTGTATGCAGAATATTATCCATGAAAACGATTTTTATAAAACCTAACGATGCCGAGCGTAAATGGTTTCTGATTGACGCGGAGGGAAAGGCGTTGGGACGAGTGGCGGCAAAGGCGGCTGCCATTTTACGCGGCAAAGAAAAAGCGATATTTGCGCCTCACCATGAACTTGGCGATTACCTTGTTCTTGTAAACGCGGATAAGGCCGCGGTAAGCGGACGGAAGTACGAGAAAAAGTTGTACCACCATCATACGGGTTTTCCCGGGGGTCTTAAAACCCAGACCTACAGAAAACTACTGGAAAGGCATCCTACCGCGCCTATGGAAGCGGCGATACGCGGTATGCTTCCAAAAGGACCGCTCGGTAGGAAAATATTTGGAAACGTAAAAATTTATGCGGGCGGCGAACATCCGCACGCCGCGCAGAATCCTGAAAAAATCGATGTATAATCGGTCTTTTTGTCAAAGAGGTATATTGTGATCAGAAATCTTGGTATAGGAACCGGCAGAAGAAAAACTTCCGTGGCCCGAGTGTATGTGCGCGAGGGAAGCGGCAAAATTACCGTCAACGGCAGGGTTTTGAACGAGTATTTTCCACGTAATGAGTACATTAACATCGTCAAAGCCCCTCTAATGGTGATCTCAGGCGATAACAAATTCGATGTGCTAATCAACGTATACGGCGGCGGTGTAAACGGCCAGGCCGGCGCCTGCCGTCACGGACTGGCGCGCGCCCTCTGCCATGTTGACGAGGAGAACGCCGTTAGCCTGCGGAACAACGGTTTCTTGACCCGCGACAACCGCATGGTTGAACGCAAAAAATACGGTCAACCCGGCGCTCGCCGCCGTTTCCAATTCTCCAAACGCTAACCCCCGCCGGACCGGACAGGGCGGACTGTGGAGACGGTTGACGTTAAACGTGTACGTTGAGAGGCGCTTGACCGCGGAGGATGTAACGGAATGTTTTCCAAACGTGGAGGCGTATCGTCCGGCAAGACTCGTCAATCCGCGATGGAGTACGCTTCAGGGCTCATAGCCCGCGCCGAACAATATTCTGCCGGGCTTGCGCTAAAACTTCAGAAAAAAGGTTACGGTAAGGCAGAAATCCACGCCGTAGTGGAAGCCCTGTCGGAAACAGGGATGCTTGACGATATGCGTTATTCCCGCCTTTGGTTAGAATCACGGATAAAACGCAAGGCGGCTTCCCCAAGAGAGCTTATATACGCCCTCTGTGGAAAAGGAATAAACCGCAGCACCGCCGCCGCGGCATTGAAAGACGCGCTTACAGGCGGCGAAGAAATTTCCGCCTGTGAAATGTCGTTGTTAAAGCGTTTTTCCGAAAAGAACGGGTATGATGGCGAGTCTTATGACGGCGGTTTACGGCAAAAATTCCGCCATGAAGGTTTTAGCGCGGATGTTTTGGAACGCTATTTTGATGAATGACTTAGGTTTCAGGGAAAAACGCAGTGGGTACGCGGCTTTTGAGGCGACGGTTAGTGGGCGGGTTCAGCACGTAGGCTTTCGTTACTATGCCTGCGTCGAAGCGGACAGGCTGGGTATACTGGGCTGGATAAGGAATGACCCTAACGGTAATGTAGCCGTTCATGCCGAAGGTGAACCCGAAAACTTAGAAAAATTTCTCTCATGGCTACGAAAGGGTCCGCCTCACGGCAAGGTTGACGCGGTGAACGTAAACCGGCTTCCACCGGACGGAACTTACAAACGTTTTGCGGTAGATTATGAATAGATGAAGAGGATTGCGCTTTTTATACTATTTTTCTGCCCGTTGTCCGTTTTTGCATGGGATCTTACCATGGGCGGCGGCGTTGATTATTCCTCATACTCGACAAACAATAAAAGGTATGTGGGAAGTGTTTTTAACCCGGAAATGTTGCCTCTTTACTTCGCCGAATTCAAAGACGATTTTGCTATCGCGTACCGCTATAACATAGGACTGGGATTCGATACCATTTGGCGCAATATGTTTGAAGGCGGCGTGTCTTACCGCTTTGGCCATATAAATCTTGGTATGGGTTTCTTTGTCGGTGAAAGCGATTTGACTTTTAACGCGATAGACTTCGGAATTTCAGGACACGCCGGTTTTGTATTAGAGGGAATTTTATTTGCGGATGGCGGTTTTGCCGCCAGCATGGACAATAATGCTATGGCTGACCGCACCTTGTATTCCGCAAGCGCCGGATTTTGGTTGCCGCATATCTTGATTACTGGGGAGTTTGAACTGCGTTCTTACACCGAGCAAATTACCATTTTGCAGAATTTGTACTCCGAGCGTATGCTGGCCAGGTTGAACACTGAGATTTTTGCAAAAAATGTCCCCTACCGTCTACGGATTATAGCAGGTTGGGAGGCCTTGTCCCGTAGAATTGAAGGCAGCACCGTACTGGAAGACGTATCAGCCCATATGTTCTTTGCCGGACTGCGCTTTTTTAATCAGGCGGGCAAGACTTTCGCATGGTTCATCAAGGGGGAAGTTCTCGTTAACCTTGATGATATCCTTGGCTCTGCTGCTGTCTCCGATTTAAAAATATACTACCGCGCCTCTATGGGTCTTGTATTTTCATATCCCGAACGCTAATCCGCGGTATAGCCGTCCAAAAATCTATGCAGTATCTGTTTTTCCTTCTCGTTAAGCGCGGTAAATTCAAGCGTTGCTGTATCCTCACTGCGTATGATACGGCATGACGGCGAGAGCATTGAGCCGCCAACGCGAATCGAACACCCCGGTAGTTCAGTCATAAGCGCCAAATTCTTGATGAGCCTATGCTGTTCCGGCGTAAAAATTACTCCGTAAGGCGATATTTTAACTGCCGTACCCGGAATCAACGCGCCGTTTAAGGGATTCGTTACTATCATCGGAAGGCCGTTTTCCGGCTTCACAGCAGATCGGTCTATCCACTTGTCCGCTGAAATATACGGGCGGAATGTCTCGCAAAGCCGGTTCAGCGCCCGTCTGTCGAGGCGGGTCTCGTTTACAAGACAGTTTACATTCAGAAATTGGGCTTTCCTACGTTCCTTCTCGGGGAAGAATGTCCCGTACAGCACGGCTATCGCGCAGGATTCCGCCGTTCTTTCACTGCGGACAAACGAAACAAGCGTCTTCCAATGCCTCGGAAAATCCGCCGCGCTTACTACTATGCCGTCCGGTGAAATTTCACCTATGTTGTCCATCGCTTTTACAATATGCTGATAGCGTACTATCTCGGCGCCGAGCGCCTTTACACAGTCCGCTATACGCTTATAAATGTACCGCGAATCGACCACAAACAGCAGTTTCATCCTGAGTTCCCGCGCTATTCCGTACCAAGATTTTGGACTACATAGTCAACTATCAGCCAAATATCGCCGGTACGGCGCAGATAATACGTGTAACGCTTGAGTTCGGTATAATCGCCCGTCTTGAATTTTTCAAGCGCGACGACAGTCCCCTCGTCAGAATTGTAAGTCGTCCGCTCAATGGTAAATTCAAAGGGTATAGCACTTATATCACCGTCTATGACCTGTTTGTTCAAATTCTCGCGGTATGCGGCAAGCATACGCCGCCGCCCTTCCTCGGATGCCGCGCGCCAACTACGCCCCCGCGCCGCATCCCTCAGCAGCATCTGTTCAAGATCAAGGTACAGAAAGAATTTTTCCCACTGCGATCTCTGTCTACTTTGCAGAGTCCACAAAACAACTTCATCCGGCGGTATATGCTCTCTGTAAAAGACAGCCTGTGTTTCTTCTTCCAACGCGACCGGTATCCCATCCGAACTCAGGATTTCAGGCGCTCTTATATGTAAATTCAAGCGGTTTGATACAAACGCCTCCGCCCCGCCTCTGGTTTCACCGGTTAAGCCGGCGAGACTCTCGAAGCCTTGATTTTCTCCAGTATCCGCGTTTTCAGCGTTGAAAAGGTCAGGGTAGAATTTTGCCTGCATTATATAAGAGCCGGGCTTATCCAAACGCCGCCACTCCCGTATATTTTCAACAAACGAAAGTGATTCTCCCGGATCAAGGCTTACTTCGCGGAAAAAAACCCGCTGCCGCCTTGTCCGTTTTCTTACCAAAATATCGGCGTCTTCAACTTTACGGTTGGCAAGCGTCCGGACGTCAAAGTCCAGTGAGAATGCCCTGTCGTCAGAAAGCCTAAACCGGTACGCCTCGCTGGAATTATTGGTTATAGTAATCTGCACAAGGATATCCCCTGTCTCCGGATAGTATAGCCGTTTATCATAGTACCGTATGCCGACGCTAACCCCGGATTCGGCGGCAAAGAGAAACGCCGCGCAGGAAATTTGCGCGATAATGATACAAATTTTTTTCATAGAGCGCCCCGAAAAGATTATTTCCCCTTTCTACTACAATATTCGGTATATCTCCTTCCAATGTTGATATTATTTTATTTATACTGTATCCTTTGTACTAGTATCTCTCTTGGTATGCGGAATCGTGTTTTTTTCTGGTGTGTTTACTGTTTCGCTGTCAAAAATTATGAGGAAATGTAGTATTATTCGGGAAAAACCCAAGCAACTGCTTACTGTATGCAAAACGCGGCGTCCGGCAATGTCCGTTTCACGCCGTCTCGTGTACGTTAATGCCCTCGTTTTTATTGGGTTAGCCATGTACGCGGTCGAGCCTGTTTTTCCGGCCGGAGCCGAAAAAACAGTTTCACTTACATCGTTCACCGGCAATAGCCTTGTCTTGATAAGGAGCGGCAGGGTATATCTATTTTTACATCCTAGTGATATTCCCAAAGGCGGAATTGCGCTGCAAAATTCCGATGTTATTCAAACATCCATAGGCGTTTTTGCCGAACTACGGTTAAAATCGGGCAGAGTCTCTATCAGTATTGCCGAAAATTCATCTTTACTTGTTGAAAATGTCGTTAAACCGGGAAATATTCTGATGTTTTCACTCATTTATGGGCGTATTCGCGCCATTCAGAAAGGCAAAGCCAACATGGTGATTGTAAGAGTCAATCAATCGCTGGTGGAAATGCAAAAAGGCGATGTCAATATTGATTACACCGTAGTACCGGGTATGCATTATAAAAGGCCGCCTATGATTTATGTTTCCACGTTGTCCGGTACCGCCGAGTTTATACCGTCTATTGAGCCGCCTTTCATGTATAGCCCCACATTACCCGGTACCGCCGAGTTTATACCGTCTATCGAGTCGCCTTTCATGTATGTACCCACATTACCCGGTACCGCCAAGTTTATACAGTCTATTGAGCCACCTTTCATGTATGCACCCACATTGCCCGGTACCGCCAAGTTTATACAGTCTACTGAGCCGCCTTTCATGTATGTACCCACATTGCCCGGTACCGCTGAGTTTATACCGTCTATTGCGCCGCCTTTCGTGAAACGTATAAAGTTGAAAAATAAAGAGACTCTTATTTTTTATACCCAGAAGGGTCTCTTTCAAAAGTGGATATTGGACAAAGAGACGGCCAAATACTGGAAAACGAAACGGTGAAAAACATGAGTATCCGTCCCGTAACAGCCGCGTAAAAATTTACCTGCCTTTAAGCCAATACTTCGTGCGCGATTTTTGCCACCGCTTGGGCAAGAGAAAGGTGAGAAAGAGGCTCAAGGTGAACTCCGTCGGCGGGGCTTGTCCTGATTACAGTTCCCGCGTCGAGGAAAAAAGCGCCGCTTTCCTTGCAAATACACCTGTAGTAAGGCGGCAGTTTCCTTGATAGAGCGGCGCTGCCCTTGAATATATCGCCAAACACCGGTGTTTCAACCAGAGGTGGCGGACATATCACAAGCACTTTCGGGGCGCCGTCATCGGGCCCGGTTTCGGAATGTTGAATTGCCTTTACAACATTTAGCACACCCTGCGAAACATCGTAAGGTGACGGGTTAAAGCGCCGTTTCAAGTCGTTGGTTCCAAGCATGACGGCGACCAAGTCCAGCGGTTTATGGCTTTTTAGTATGGGGACAACATGGCGCAGACCGTTTCTATACAACTCAATAGGGTCGTCAAAAGAGCTGGTCCTGCCGTTAAGCCCTTCCTCATCAACCCACCAGCCGGGATCATCTTCGCTACCCTCATTGAGTATACGCTCCAGCGCCTTGGGCCAGCGGGTCTTGTGGTCGTAGCGTTTGCCGGAAATGGGGATATAACCGTAAGTGTTTGAATCGCCATAGCAGAGTATAGTTTTCATAGGGCCATTATAGTATATACCGCCGAATGCCGCGAAACAAGCCGCTTACACGCGAAGCGCGAATGGAAAATGCTAATGAGAAATGAATGGCGGGCGGGCGGACGGCGAATAGGAGAACGGTGTATCTTTAACCGAGTGGTTAAAAAGTTTTATGACATTCACATACATTTACAAAAGATTTTCAAAAGTATAAAGCAAAATTGAATTTCACGCGGTATAAATAGCCAGCAGGGCCGTTACATAGAGCGCGGCTGCCGCCGCCGGCGCTTATGCGCCGGCAATCTATTTTATGGGGATTTTTATGAATAACCTCAATTCTATTTTGATCGAGGGCAACATGGTTCGGGATCCGACGTTCCGTTCCACTGCCAAGGGGACGCCGTTATGCACATTCACGCTTGCATCCAACCGTTACTACAAACGTGATACCGGCTTTGAAAACGAAGTAAGTTTTTTTGATGTGGAAGCATGGTCAAAACTTGCTGAAAATTGTAACACACAGGGGCGCAAAGGCAGGGGAGTGCGTATTGTTGGACGCTTAAAACAGGACCGTTGGAGCGATACGGACGGAAAGACTCATTCCAAAATAGGCATAGTCGCCGAACACGTTGAATTCCGGCCTGACTTCAAAAACGGCGGCGAAGATACTGACGATGCCGCTTCCGTGATGTCAAAAGCGGCGGAACTCCATCAAAAGGAGGTGGGTTTCTAACAGTCAAAAGGTTATTTACAGACGCCTGAAAATGTTTTTCTGGCGCGGTTCAAAACCGTCCGGTTGGACCGGGCCGCATAAGAGACCTCCATCTCGAATCGCTTCTTTGGGCGTCTGTTTTTTGTCTAACTCGCCGCGGTTCATTTTGGATAGAAAATATCGTCGTCATTCTCAAGCGGCATTGCCGGCGTCCGTTGCCGCCGTGGTGACGGGCCGAACGTAGTTTCCCCAAGTCTGTAACCAACCAAAAGATTTACTTCAAAACCAAGGTTAAGGTTCCACACCGTGGATTTCCCGCCGTCCTTAACTTTTTTTATAAACGCTTCGTCCAGCTTGCTGTTTATCTTATAATTCATCACAATATTGCCGCGAAAAAATATACTGTCCGTTATATCAATATCAAAACCACCGCCGACTTCAAAAGCAACAGTTGACCAGTTTCCCGCGTCTCCATAGTTGTCATTTTTTTCCCCGGTTTCAAAACCTGTATCTTTTGAAAAATTCTGCGACAGGCCTATGTTTCCCTGTACACCTAGCAGCGGAAAAATCTTTATCCCGCCCACGGTAAATGGATATTTAAAGCGTAGCCCCAGCGCTAAATTCGTTCCGATAAGATTAAAATTTCCTCCGACACGAGTGTCTTTCAATAACTCGGGGTTAGACGAAAAACTCGTGGCAGTTCCATAAAAATTAATATTCGCGGCAATATAATCAGCGTCAAAAAAAACAGATGCGCCGAAATGAAACTGATTGTACCTTTGGTTTGATGTTGCAGCTCCGTTGTTTACATCTGCTGAAAGCGTGTCAAAGTTCGCGCCGGTGATAAGCCCGTAGCCTGTGCTTAGATCCAGCGCGAATGACGGCAACGCTGAAAAAAATAAAACGCTAATTAGAACCGGTGTTCTATTCATATATGGTCCTTCCCTAAACCCCATTGATACTATTTTCGGCGTTGAATCCCGCCGGCTTTAAAAAAATTAAGAAAAAACTACTGTGTTATCGTAACCACACACGTTAATTTACTGATTCACGCAGTTGTACATCGCTGTAATCAACTTCGACTCTTTTTTTTGCTCCGTCAGGGTACGTTATATCGAAAACCGCTGTATATGAGGCGGCATTCTCTGACTTTGAAATCAGCATCGCATAACCGCCGCGCGAATCACCGTCAAATGTCCAGTAAGAAGAGGTATCCACTGAAGGTTCAGGCCAGCGGCGGAAATTATTCGGGTTATACGTATACGTGCTGTTTTTTTGCAGTCTACCGCCCGGACTGGCGTAGAGTGCAGCCTCCGGGTAAAATTTATCGCGATACTCGTCCGATAAAAGATTTAGGCTTTCATTTTTTTCTATGATGGTGGTTCCAACTATGCCATCGACAAGCCCTTCAAGCGTTACGGCGGTGAAAAGCCCGGCAGACACCCATTCCGTGGAAAAATCAGGGTAGTTGGCGGCACCAGTGCCGCCTGTTGTCCTTATCCTAAAGTCGCCCCTACCTGAGTAACTCCCGCTCGGCGCTCCAAAGTCCGCGGAAGTATCTTCATTCCACACCAAGCCTTCGGGGATACCGTTAGTAATCTTGCCGCTCAGTACTATATGAATGACATCGTCCGAAGTCCTGTAGGCGTTCTTTATGTATAAGTCCTCAGGATTTATCCTGGTTCCCCTCGTTCCATAGGTCCCGTAACGCTCCTTTCCCCATGATACTGAGCCGGCTGGCGGGCCGTATTCCGGCAACCGAATTTTATCCACCTCGTCATCCCCTGTATAGCTTTTCAATGTGGGGACAACGCCGTCCCCACAGCCTCCCAACACCGCTATGGCAAGAAAAATGGTAATACGGTTAATCTTATTTTTCATAATACCAAACACCTTATTATTTATCGGCAAGTTTGGAAGGCTTCTTTAAGTAATGGAGTAGGAAACCAAGCAGTACAAAACCCTGTACGGTGAAAGCCGCGACGAGGCTGTATATAGAACCACCCATATAAAACCCGCTGACAAGGACCGGACAGGTGAGTATAGCCGTCAGCGTGGCGGCAACGCCCGCTATCAGGGATTCCACACGTTTTTGCATGGCGGTAAGTATGGCGCCTAGTACGCCTACACCCAGCAAAAAACCTGAGGCGAGCAGCGTGGGTATCAACAGATAGCTGTACCGCAGTATCTTTTCACCGAATACAAGGCTTAACGCGAAGCGCCCCCAGACAAGCGAAGATGCGCACAGCACCGCCGTTACCCCGATTACGCAAAGCCCCATACGAAACGTCATCCGTTTTATCTCATAGTATCTTTTGTCCGCGTACAGCCCGCTCAGTCCGGGGATAAAAACATTCAACGCAGGCCCCGTCAAAAACGGCAAAACAAACATTATCAAAGTTACCGATGAAAAATAGCCTAACTCCTCGATAGAATATATTTTTTCAATAACATAGCGCGTGTAAAACGTCATGCCGAAATAAGTGAGGCTATTAAGTACAAGCACAAAAGATGGAAGGATCACGCGGATTATATCGCGCATCACAGGTTTTGAAGTAAAATCCGGCCGGCTTGTAACTCGCTTAAAATCAAAAAACACAAAAACCGCGAGAAAAGAGAACGACATCGCAAAAACAGCCTGTGGCAGTTCAAAGAAATACAGCGCGATGCAGAATATCAAAAATGGGAATACTCCTTTTGCAAAGTACGATATGCCTATGGTTTTATAGTCGTCAAATTTTTGAAGAACGCAAAGGTAAACGCCGGCAAACCCTTCCAGCAGCCTGTACAGCATCAGAGCAAAACAGCATAACAGCGTAGAGCGTGAAAAATCCGCAAAATAGAGGGCGACCGCAAAGCAAAAGAGCGCCGCGATACTCGTACAGATTCGCGCCGCTATATACGTCCCGTCTGTATGCCGGCCCCTGACATCGCTTATCTGGTAAGCGCCCATGCCAAAACCGGCAATCGTGGTAAAAATGTTGGTGAATGTATACGCAAGCGAATAGACCCCGGCATCCTCTGCCCCTTTTACCCGTAGAATCACAACTGAAAGCAGGTATTGAAAAAAAATGTATGTAAAAGACCCGGCGCTGTTATAAAAGATGTTCCTATTAAAAGGCGTGTTTAATCTCTGTAATAACTTCAAAAAGCGCCCATCAAAGTTTTGGTTTAACGGTGTCAAAGCCGCAGTAGGGGACAAGCGCCGCCGGGATTTTAACCGTACCGTCAGCCTCTTGGAAATTCTCGATCACGGCTATCATGGCCCTCGACACGGCGATAGCGGTGCCGTTCAGCATGTGGACGAATCTGTTTTTCCCGTCCCCGCCTTTGCAGCGTATATTAAGGCGGCGCGCCTGGTAGTCCGTGCAGTTTGACGTAGAGGTAACCTCGCCGTACTCCCCGCCGTTTC
>JAIRMY010000234.1 GCA_031258335.1 Spirochaetaceae bacterium
CGCAGGTATCCCATGATTCCAACGGGGCCGGAACCGTCTATGAAAAGCCCCCAGTAAGGCTGCGATGATATGCTGTCTATGCTGATCGAAGCGTTATCGGAGAGCCCCGGAGCAAAATGGAAAAATTTGGAATAGTAGACGTGGTATTCACCGCCCGGACCCCATGAATGGTGGACAAGGCGTGAATCGGGGTATTTGCGGACATAACTCACCGCCTTGTAATCAGATACTGGAATATTCCCCCGCGAAAACGTGATGAATATGGAGAGAGACGAGGATACAAACAGGAGGAGTATCCACGGTACGGAATATTCCAGCCTGCCTGTCTCGCCGTCGCGTGAGACGCAGGCGAACAGAGCGGCGGCGATAGCAATAAAAGTTATAGGGAGTATCAAAAGGCGCGGCGGCAGCCAAAACATGAACAGTATTATTATAAATCCGCCCAAACCGGAACCCAACATATTGGCAAAGTAAACTTTTTGTATATCGTTTCGCATCGTAATAAAAGAAATGCCGGTAAACATAGCCGCCACGAAAAACGGAATGCCGTATACTATGTAGTAAATCCCTATATACAGCCATTGTTTTGCGTCCGAGGCGAGAAATACGGGGTTGAACGGCACAGCGCCGCCGGCCAGCGTCGCCAGCGGCATAAAGAGCGGCAGTGATATGGCCAGCGCCGCGAGTATGTTATCCGCGTTTTTTTCCACCCGCTCCGAAAGAAAGCAGAGCACGATTCCGGCAAGTCCGGTTCCAAGCAACGCCGCCGAGATGACGAGCGAGCCAAAAGATTCCCAGCCGCTTATGGAAAAAAAACGCATCACATACAGTTCATACGCGATGCTGACAATGGAAACCAGAAACAGGGCGCAGAGCCGGGCGGATTTCATGCTAGATTCATAGCATACTAGCGGGTGATTTGTAAGGCTGCGGGGCGGAACGCGGAAACCAGCACGGCGTTTACTATCGCCGCCGCGACCGCGCTGCCGCCTTTTCTGCCGCGGGCTATTATGCAGGGCAGCGGCGCGTCCAAAAACAACTCCTTGGCTTCGACCACGTTGACAAAGCCGACGGCGGCGGCTATTACAAGTTTTGCGTCCAGTTTGTTTTCGTCTATCAGTTCACGGATACGTATGAGCGCCGTGGGCGCGTTGCCTATGGCAAACACCAGAGGTTTAGCGAGCAGGGCGGCCTTGTCCATGGAGGCGCGGGAGCGTGTTATGCCGTTCCGTTTTGCCGCCGCCGCCACGTCGGCGTCCGCGATAAAACAGTGAACCGCGCCTCCGGATTCCGAGAGGAGGCTCTTGTTTATCCCTATCATCGCCATCCTCGTATCGGTAACAATATCCACCCCGGAACGTATTAGTTCAAGGGCGGCCCCGGCGGCGTTACGGGTAAATACAAGGTTATCGTCAAAATCAAAATCGGCGGTGGTATGAATCACCCGTTTCACAATATAGTCTTCTAGCGGCGGCTTTACCTTTCCGCCCCTGCGTCCGGCAAGTTCCCCGCCTATGATTTCAAAGCTGCGGTTTTCTATGTCTTCCGGTTTTGCGTATGTGTTGTTCATGCTTTATCCCCGTTATACGCCGGTCATGCCGTCGTTTAGAATTTTGTACACCGCGTCCATGTCTATGGAATCGCGCATTATATTTGCCAGCATATCATAGTTATTCTCTTTATGCTGCTTTGATGATATGTTATCCTCCGAGCAATCGTATGGAAGCCCGGCGGCACGGGAAAGCGCCCTCGTTATGGCGGAGGCTATGCCTTCCGCGTCAAATATTCCGTGAATATAAGAGCCGTATATGTTTTTGTCCTGCGCCCCGTCAATTTTTTCTTCGCCGCTGACGGAATCTTTTATCAGTGCAAGAGGCTTGTACACCTCCGAAGCGTCAAGCGGTGTTGTCGTTCCCATGTGGACTTCGTAGCCTTCGATTTTTTTATCAGCCAATTCCGCAAAAATGCCCTGAGGAGAGAGGAATTTTCCGCTTACCCTCGTCCTATGTTTTTCGGTTTCAAATACTGTTTTAACGGGAAGGAGTCCCATCCCTTCAATTTCACCGCCGCCCTCGGCGTTAAACGGGTCCGAGATACGCCAGCCTAGCATCTGGTATCCGCCGCATATACCGAATACAGGTTTACCGGCAGCGGCGTGTCTCTTTACCGCGTCTTCTATGCCGCGTCCGCGCATCCACTCAAGATCCCGCATCGTATTTTTTGTTCCGGGGATGATGATGAGGTCGGCCCCTTCCAACTCTTTCGCCGAGGAACAGTAGCTTACCCTTACGCCGCTCAAACGGCTAAACACGTTAAAATCCGTATAGTTTGACATACGCGGCAGCCGCGCCACGGCAATTTTAACGCCGCCGCCTTCCGCATCGCCCTCCGTGCTGTTTTCAAGGCGCTCGCTCTGGCTGTCCTCATCGTCTATATCGAGGCGGAAGTACGGAATAACGCCGAGCGCCGGCTTCTCTGTCAATTCCAGAAGCTGCCTGAGTCCGGGTTCGAGTAAAGATTTATCGCCCCTGAATTTGTTGATTAAAAGGCCTTTGACGTAAGACCTCTCAGTTTCCGTGAATAGCAGCATAGTTCCGGCAAGAGAAGCGAATACCCCGCCCCTGTCTATGTCGGCGGCGAGGAGCACGGGAGCGGACGCGAGGCGGGCCATAAACATATTTACAATATCGTTGTCCCGCAGGTTTATTTCCACGGGGCTGCCCGCGCCTTCCAATACGATAACATCGAATCGGGAGGCAAGCCTTTCGTAAGATTCTGTAATTTTGGGAATCAACAGCCGCTTGACACGATAGTAATCGCGGGACTTAAGTTCGTCCCATATTTTACCGTGTACTATGACCTGCGATTTTGAATCGCCTGTGGGCTTCAGGAGCACGGGATTCATGTCGGCGCAGGGTTCTATGCCGGCGGCTTCCGCCTGTACCACCTGCGCCCTCCCCATCTCCAGCCCCTCGTTTGTGATAAAAGAGTTGAGCGCCATGTTCTGCGATTTGAACGGCGCCACGCTGTACCCGTCCTGCTTAAAAATCCTACAGAGGCCGGCGGCGAGGACGCTTTTCCCCACGTTGGACGCCGTTCCCTGTACCATTATAGATTTAGCCAATTACACTCCCTCCCCCGCATGAAAGGAATTCCTGATTTCTCTTAGCGCTTCAAGCAGGAACAGGTTTTCATCAGGTTTAAGGATCGCTATCCTGAAATAGCCGTCGTCAAGCCCGCGGTAGTTATCACAGCGCCTTATTAGAATTCTGCGCCGGAGGAGAGAGTCAAAAAGTGTATTTTTATCAAAGCCGCAATCAGCGCCTATTTTGAAAAAAATATAGTTCGCCTCTCCGCCCAATACGTTTATCCCCAGTTCCAATAGCGCGTCTTTCATCATAGCCCTTTCCGTTTTAACAACGGAACGGGCGCGCTTGACATAATCTTTATCGGCGAGCGCGGCGATTCCCGCTTCCTGGGCGGGGATGGAAACCGGCCAGGCCTGGCCTGTATTCGACAGAGCCGCGGCATCCTCCACGCGGCCTGTAACGCAGTAACCCAGCCTTAAACCCGCCATCGCGTAAGTCTTCGTAAAGGCGCGGAGTACGACAAGGTCAGGCGATTCGGCTATACACGGAAGCGCGGTATGCGCTTCGGGTTCGTCAA